>PMYF01000775.1 GCA_003171295.1 Acidobacteriota bacterium
ACTCTACCCAGGCCCACCAGAATTCGCCATCCATGTCGTTCCACGTTTATATCCTACGCGGCGCTTCTTCGGGCAAATTCTACGTCGGGCACGCGCAGTACCCGGAGAAACGCATCGCCGAACACCACCACAACCGAGTCCCCTCTACAAAGAACCGGGGACCGTGGCAATTGGTCTACACGGAACAATTTCCCACCCGTGCCGCAGCGAGCTGTCGGGAACGAGAGATCAAAGCCATGAAGAGTCACGCCTGGATTGAGCAGTTGGCTGGAGCGTCCCGATAGATCGGGAAGGTCGGTAGTTCAACTCTACCCAGGCCCACCAAGCAAACCCAGCGGCTAGCGGATGTCGTTCCCCTCAATGCCAGCGCGCGTGCACCGTTCTGGTGCACATCTGCCGGAATTTCCATCGGACTTGGGGCCTGGGCGACAGCGCCCGAGGCTCCCCGCCTGGCTTCCCTGCGAATGTGGAAATAGTGCGCAAGCATCTTGCGGTTGGCGTGTCCGGTGAGAGCCACGATGACCAGACCGGATGTCAGGCTTATGGCGAGCTTGGTGATGCAGGTGTGCCGGAGACCCNNGCAGGGCCTAGGTTGGCAGGGTTTGCAGGAATTCCAGGCCGGCGACGGACCAGAAATCGGCCTCTCCTCGCACCCACACCACGCGTGCCGGGATCGCGTGCGGGAATTCGCCCTTGGGCACGACTCCAACCTGCTCTCCGGGAACCAACTCCAGAGCAGTCCGCACGCATACGCCTCGGAGCGAGATGTCAATCGTGTATGCTTCGTTGTCCACCTTGCGGGCTTCGGATCGCACCACAAGACTAACCGGAATTGTCGCGACTTCACGCTGTGACCGGCGAAGGTCGGCAAAAGGAACGGTTTGCATCGGCAGTCTCTCAGCCCAAACTTAGGCTACCGGGATACATTCAAATTAGGACACCGAAGAGAAAAAGTCAAGCCGCCCCCGAGCCGTTGCCGGGTATGGGCTGCCGTCGCGCTGAAGGGGCTTCGGATACGTCGAGGGGTGTAAAAGAAACCGACCGCATGATCCCCTGCCCAGATCTCTCACCACGGGATTGGAAGGGCGGGACTTTGCAGGCTTAGGATGGGGGAGTATGCTGCCCGCTTGGCGACGAAGCCACTCGCTCGCTGATATAACAAACACCATAAGCGGAAACACCTGCATCGGTTGTCTTTTCCGAATACGCAATGCGAGCGGGCACGAAGATGTTGACTCCTCCCTGAGCATAAGGCGCGGCCACCTCGACCGTTGCACCCACTTGCAACTGCATCTTGCTCCGGAACCGGATTCCCCCGCGTGAGGCGTTCTCGCTCAGCACTATCTCTTCCGCCCGCCCAGGAAGGCGAAGGCAGGCGTCCACTTTGATTTGTATCCGCGCGTACTTGCGGTCGTTCTGTATTCGAGAAGGGGGGGGAGCCGGCGGCGCTGCTTCGGCGGCCAGCTTTTGCGCGTCTTTCTCGGATGCTTGCTTCCATACGCTGGAATCCGCGCACCTCTCGCAGTAACGCAGGAGGCGTTGGCTGGCCACCAGCACTTCCAGCTCAAAAACGTCCAAGCACACAACCTCCAGTTTATGACAGCCGAGACATTCCAGGAGCGTCTTGCTCCCGGCCGCCTCGGACTCGGGGAGGGGCGGAAACTCGATGTCCCACAGGTTGAATTCGGGGTCTAGGGTGGCGATTCCGTAATAGTAGCCTTCAGGAGTTTCGCCAATCGTGCCCACCACACACGCCACAGCTTCCTTGCTGGTCTTCAGGCATCGGATGATCACTTCCTGCTGAGGAACCAACTGATGCCGGGATAGTATCTTCGCACCCTGTCGGCTCAGGACCAGGGTTTGGGTCCGCTCCACGAATTCCCTGCCCGAAAGATCGCAGCCGGTAACCACAATATCCAGTTNNGTCGCTGCGTCGTGAAGTTCTCGTTTCCATCAGAATCAAATCCTAATCTCGCCGCGGCAGATTCCCACTAGCCGCCCATCTCAGCCGCCTGCTCCCGCTCTGTCCCCGGCGCGTTCCTTGCGGGTTCAGAGGGTTTCCCAGGCGGATGGGACCTTTGCCCCTGGAGATTATTATCCAGAGATCCATAAGCTCTTGCGCAAACAGCTGCAGCGGTCGATGACCGCCGGTCGGCGCTCCTAGCAGGGCGCGGAAAAACCCCTGACGGACCACGTAGCAGCGACTTTATATCGCCACAACGTCAATGGAATCAATCCGGCGCTGGCGACGTAAAGTCGCCGCTATACGTTTTTCAGCTCCCTGCTGGAGCATCGCTACAATGGATGCCGCTCTGCATAGCCTGCCAAGTCTATCACTCCATGCGACCGGCGGGGCAGGCAGCCGGGGTATTCCCATGGCACTGGCGCCATCGTACGAATGCGGTCATAGATAACTGACGCCATAATGTTGCCCTTCGGAGATGTGCACCGATCGCACAATCCTCCCTTTTGTCTCCACGGGCATTTCCCCCCTGGGCGGAGGGAGTCTGAGGAAGACATCTTCCCCCACT
>PMYF01000098.1 GCA_003171295.1 Acidobacteriota bacterium
TTGCGTCCACAAGTCGGGATTTGCAGGTGGAGACCCAATCGGGTCGGTTCCGGCCCGATCTCTGGTACCGTCTGAGTACGGTGCAAATCCACCTTCCGGCTCTGCGCGAGCGGATGGATGACATTCTATTGCTAGCTCGTCATTTCCTCGCGCGCTTCAGCCCTCAGTATGGGAAAGACGTTCGAAGAATGTCGCGCGGCGCGGAAGCTGCTTTGCTCGCTTACTCATGGCCGGGAAATGTTCACGAACTGGAAAATATCATCGGCAGAGCGTGCATGCTCACCACGAGTCACATTCTTGATTGCGGGGACCTGCCGGCGGAGGTCGTACTGCCGGGCTACACCGACGACGACGCCTGGCACCGTGGCATGCGCGGCCCGGCCCCCGGCTCTGCCCAAAGACCAGCTTCGCCCACCACGCTACGACAGAAGATTCGGGAAATCCTTGTTCACTAAGTGGCTGATTTGGGCACGTTCTTAACGCTGCAACCGTTTGCCGGTGACCCACCTGAAGCATCATTAGTGCTGGGGACTTGTGCCAGCCCAATTCGCGGTGTTCACCTTGACATGGACTGCTACCTGGAAGCAATGCAGTTGGGCGCTGTGAACTATTTGGTCGAGCCGTTGACAGTTTCGGAGACACGCCGAGTGTTCGAAAACCATCCGCAGATTCGGAGCCTTGCGGTCTAAATGAGCGGAGCTGTGCGATAAGTGGTGGTCCAGTTTTCAGTGCTGATGGTAGTGGTTGCCCGGTGTCCATGATCTCGCTGTGGAACTCATTACTGGATATTTCTCTATTTGAAAGACCGACGTCCCGCGAGTCGTTAGCTGAGGAAGTGGAAACATGATCGGAATGAGTTCCTAGGTATTTTTGGTTTTGTCGGTGGCGGGCGTGATTGCAGCCATCGTGATTCATTACGTGGCTCGCTATTGTTTCCTTCAGGGATTCGATGGCTTTCTTGGTAAGGTGATCGCCGGATTGGTGGGAGACTGGCGGGGTTCATCTATCATCCGTCACTGGTTTGAGCGAGTCAAAATCGCCAACATAATACTTGATTCCAGCTAACGGAGGTTTTCCAGTTCTGGCCTCACAATCTTCTCGTAGCACTCGGGGCAGATTCCGTGGCTAAATTGCGCCTCCGAGTGGTCACTGAGGTAACTTTCCAGTTGCTGCCAGTAATTGCGGTCGTTGCGGATTTTCTTGCAATAAGAACAGATGGGGACCAGTCCTTGAAGCTGCTTGACGCAGGCTAGGGCGTCTTCCAACTGCTGGACGCGCTCAGTCAAGCTGCGCTGCAACTCGACGATGCGCCGGCCAACCTCCAGCCGCGCGCGCAATTCTTCGCGGTCAAAAGGCTTCGTGATGTAATCGTCGGCTCCCGCCTGCAACCCGTGAATGATGTTTTGCCGGCCGCCGAGGGCGGTCAGCAGGACGACATAGACGGGCACCGTTTGGGGCCTCGCGCGGATGATTCGGCAGACTTCCGGGCCGTCTCTTTCAGGCATCACCCAATCCAAGAGAGCGATGTCCGGACGAGGCCCGTCTTCGAGGATGCGCAAGGCCTCGGCGCCGTCGGTGGCCACACAAACTTCATACCCCCAACTCTTCAAAGTCGTTTCCAATAGGCGACGCGTGACCACGTCGTCATCCGCCACCAGCACTTTCATCTTTCAGCCCTGACCTGACCGAGATTTTGTACCACCTCCAGTGAGAGAGTCTACATCACAGCTCGGGGCTGTGAAACTGGATTTTGTGGGGCGCATGAACCATTGTACCAATCTTCGCCAGCTACGGCTCGCCGTTCCCATGATCGCTCTGATTATCTGCGTCGGTAAGCACACATCACCCCTTCAGCTTTTCCTGGTCTTTTTCTGGGCGGTAATAGCGCTTCTACCTCGCGGTTTTCCGCGATGGCGCCATCACGGTCGCCCTTGTTTGCGAACACGTCACCGAGGTTGTAGTGCGCCAACTCGTTCTTGGGATTCAAGCACAAAGACCAACGCCGCCACCAGTAGGGAGAAAGTCAGCGTTTTGAGGAATCTCATTGCCACTTCGCGCGGCTGTCGTGGACTGAGAGAAATCGATGGGGAGATTCTACCGCACTTTTCCGGCTCTCAGTTAGCAGGATGTGCCAGCGAGGGCCGAGGCAACGAGCTCAGTGGCCGCTCGCAGCTTCGGGATATCGGCCTCCCTCATGCGGCCCACGTCACCGTATTTGAAGGTGCCTCCACGAGCCCATTCTACCACTTCGCCAATGGCTTCCTTCTTGGTCGTGGCAAAGCGCCGTGCCGCCGTCAGGAACTCGTTGCGGAGTTGGTTGAATCCCGAACTTGCAGCCGGCCCGTTGCCATTGTTGGGCGCTGGCGAAGAGGGGGTCTCACAGGCGTGTGGTTTGGCAAATCCGTTCCCACCAGAAACCCTTGAACCGTTCCCAGGGGACGGAGTCTCACCTTGCGAGTTCGACGGAGTAGTGCCAGGAGTTGTATCCGTAGGAGGAGCGGTTTCGGTGGATTCGGTCGCAGGAGAGCCATTTAGCGGCGGTGGATAATACTCAGCCGCGACCTCTGGCGCCTGCTCTTGCTCGTCCTCCAC
>PMYF01000565.1:0-142 GCA_003171295.1 Acidobacteriota bacterium
GCAATCCGCGGCCCGCTGAGGCCTGGATTGAGGCTACGGGCTCGAAGCTCGGAATTGAAAAGGGGGCCTTGTGAAAGAACTGGGATTTCTCATGACGGGTTTCGCGGTGGGAGTGGCGGCTGACTATCTTTATCGCGCCAAG
>PMYF01000565.1:155-294 GCA_003171295.1 Acidobacteriota bacterium
GCCTGGTTCAAGAAGGAAGTCGAGACGGCCGGGAACACCGCAGCCGGGCGCCTCCAGGAGTGGGCCAAGAAGCTGTAGCGAGACCCCTCACCCGGCCCGCATTGGGGGGCTGCCGAAGGGGCGGGGCTAAACAGGCTGC
>PMYF01000565.1:335-3875 GCA_003171295.1 Acidobacteriota bacterium
CCTCAGGATGACAGTTTTGGCGGGTTTTCCGCAGCCTGTAATGCCCCGCCCTCTCCGAGGGGAGAGGGTGGCCGCCAGCGGCGGCCGGGTGAGGGGTCTTTCCCCCAGGGCTGGCGCCCGATGAACCGAATGGAGCATAGGCAATGGCCATCGATATAAAAAGCATTCTCGGAAAAATCGGCCTCGGCGCCGCCACGGCGGGCGCCGTGGCCGCGAGCGCCGCCACGGGCGGGGCCCTCGCGCCGCTGACCAACACGATTCTGAAAGCCCTGGCAGACCGCCTTGACCCCACCGTAAAGGCCCAGATGGAAGCGGCCGCGGTCGCGGCGCAGGATGAATTGCAGAAGGCCGAGTGGGACCATGCCGAAAAAATCGCCGCCCTCGCCGAGCAGGACATGGCCAGTGCGCGAGCCCGCCAGGCGGCCGTAAAGGATTGGGTGCCCAGCCTGCTCGCGCTGGCCGTGACGGTGGGTTTCTTTCTGCTGCTCTGGTTCCTTTGCCACAGCACGCTTCCGGAATCAAACCAGCGAATCTTCGACATGATGCTGGGCTCGCTCGGAACCGCGTGGCTCTCCATCGTGGCTTACTACTTCGGCAGCTCGGCCGGTTCGACGGAGAAGACGGCGCTGCTCGCGAACCTGCAGGCAAGGCCGGCTGCTAGCAATCAGCCCGCGGTGGTCAGCCCCACCCTGGGTTGAAAGCTGTCCGCCCCCAGCCTGACCCGCGCTCGACACCGCGGGAACAGACAGGCTGGGCGAAGCGCAGAAGGCAAAACCATGAAGAGTGTATTCCAAAGACAATTCGCCCCGCGCCCCCCACGAAGTCATGCGGCTTCCCTCCCGGCGGGCGCCACCCTTGGGGCTGGGTGTTCGGACTTGTCCCTTGCTCATCCGATCACCCGGTTACCCGATCACCCCATGGGAGGTATGCATGGTTAGCGCCCCTGAAATTCAAGCGCTGTTGCTCGGAGCGGGGGGCTTCGTGGGCACCAGCGTGGCTGGCCTTGGTGCCTATCGGTTTTTCGCGGGAGCCTCGCGCGGGATCATGAAGATTCCCGCCACCCTCCAAAGGGGCGCCGAGGCGCTGGAACGCTCCGTCAAGGCTGCGGAAATGAACAACGCCGTCAGCGCCACGGTTCTGGAACTGAAGGGCCTGCTGATGGCTACCCGCGAAGATCTTCACAAAATCATGTTGGAACGTCAGGAGATCGGCCGTGAACTGCGGATCATGTCACGGAAGATTGGGGGTTTCAGTTGCTATGGCGAAGACGAAGAGCAAGCTTGAATGCGAACTCGACCGGACGGAAATTCTCCGCTACCTGAATGAATGCGGGCTTCAGCCCGTCACGCCGCGGAGCATCATGGTCTATCTGGACGATTGCCTTCGCCCTGTGAGCCTGGAGAGCGTCCAGTTCCAGTTGCGCTACTTGCAAGACCGGAAATGGGTCGAGCTGTGCATCGAGAAGCGAGTCGGCCAGCCCGCCTCCGTGGTCTGGGCGCGCATCAACGCGGATGGCGTCGATGAATATGACCGGCGTGAGCAGTTGCTCAGCGGGCCGCGCTGAGATGCTGAATGCATCAGCCGATACGATGACGGCATTCAATTATTCGTGAAATTATGCGTTGAAGGTGCTCTTGCCGGCCACCACGCGGCCGGATTCAGGGGATGAACGTGGCCCTGACCGCCTTCCAAGAGCAGGCGAGCGAGGAGCGAAATTAAGTGCCCCGAGACCGTGCATCGAAAATCCAGATCTTCAGCGCCAAGCACGACGGATTGCTGGTGGTCGTGGACAAGATGTTTGACCAGTTTGCCACTCTCAGGGATGTCCAGGAGATGATCGAGCGCGATTACCATGAAACGCTATCCTGCGGCGCCGTCCTCACCTACAAGACAAGGCACTGGAAGGTACAACAGGAAAAGATCCAGGAGCAGAAGACGGCCCTCAAGGCCATCGCGAAGCTCGTGGGCGAAGACGGTTTGAGCGCCGGCGTGATGGCGTTGCTCTGGCAAGCTCTCCAGACCATGACGCCGCCTCAGTTGATCGCCCTCCAGCGGGCCCTCGACAACCACCAGAAGACCGAGCTGGCGAAGAAGTTGTTCGCCCTCCAGGCCGAAGCCCACCGCCTGAAGATGAAGGAACGCCGCGCCGCCGAGAAAGCGGGCAAGGTTACGGCCGCAGATAGCGCCGACGATTACGCCCAGGCCCAGAAAGTGTTGGAACGTGTTAAGGACATTTTTGGGATCGGGCCGTCGGCAATCGAGCCGCCAGACCAGCGGCTTCTCGGCCCGGCGGAAAAAGCGCTGTCACCGGAGGCGCTTGCCGCCGATGGAAATTCTGAATTATGAATTCTGAATTATGAATGTGAGCGAGTAGCGCGGACCTGTTTTGTAGGTCCGCGGCCCTTGGAAGGATCGCTAAGAAAAGCCGCAGACCTTGAAAAACAGGGCTACTTCGGAAGAGCAAGTCAAAAGGCAAAGCGCAAATGGCAAAAGGTAAAAGGCCCAATTCGTCGATCACCCGAACCCCGGATCTCCCGGTCACCGGCTTGGCGAATGGCCCGGTCCAGTGGAAACACGCAATCCCCGTTCTCCCGTATCAGTACCGTTGGATTTGCGACAACTCGCAATTGAAGATCGCGGTTTGGAGCCGCCAGAGCGGCAAGAGTTTTGCCGCGGCGTTGCGGGCCACGGTCAAGTGCATGGAGAAGCGCACGCAATACATCATCCTCTCCAAGGGCGAGCGCCAGTCGCGCCTGTTTATGGAGAAGGTGAGGGACTTCTGCCAGGTCTTTAAGGAGTTGAAAGCTTTGCCGGAATACGCCCTGTTGCCGGAGTCGGAAGAGAAAACCATGGAAGTCTACTTCCCGCACAACCGCTCGCGCATCATCGGACTGCCGGCCAATCCTGACACGGCGCGCGGTTACGCGGGGCACATCGTGCTGGATGAGTTCGCCTTTCACGGCGACGCGCATAAGATCTATGCTGCCTGCTTCCCTATTATCACGCGCGGTTATTCCATCGAAGTCATTTCGACCCCGAATGGGACGGCGGGAAAGTTCTACGAAATAGCAAAACAGGCAGGACTTATCGCACCAGAATGCGTCACCCCCGCGCCGGCGGGGGTCCAGGCCGTGGATTCCCGCTGGCGCGGGAATGAGCGTGGCGCCGCGCTCTGGTCCGGCCACCGCGTCGATATCTACGACGCCGTCCGCCAGGGGCTGCCCGCGAATATCGACCTGCTCCGCTCCGGCTGCGATGACGAAGAGACCTGGCTGCAGGAATACGGCTGCCAGTTCCTCTCGGACGCCGCCAACTATATTCCCATCGAGATGATCCTGACCTGCGTGCATGAAGAAGCCACGACGGACCTCAACGCCGCGGGACTCGACGCCCTGAGGGGGAAAGAGCTCTATCTGGGCATCGACATCGGGCGCAAGCGCGACCTCACCATCGCCTGGCTCTTTGAAAAGGTCGGCGAGGTGCTTTGGTCTCGCGTCCTGCTCACCATGAAAAACGTGACCTTTGACGAGCAGGAGAAAA
>PMYF01000313.1 GCA_003171295.1 Acidobacteriota bacterium
AGGGCTTTTTGGCAGAAAATGCAAAAATTACGCGATAAGTCGGGGCGAAGTAGCGCCTTTAGAACCTGCCCTGAGGCGAGGTGGCGGGAGTACGTCGAGCAGCTATCGGGTGGTCCGGTGAAATACCTGCTAATTGCGGAGGCTCCGCCGTGGAGCGATGCGGGTACGCCACAGTACGTCCTTGACCCGGCGAGCCGCCCAAGAACACTGATGGGAGCGTTGCGAAATGCATTCTCAGTTCCTGAGCGGGACGACGCCATGTCGGCGCTAAAGGAGTTCGCTTGGAGGGGATTACTTGTCATCGGCTCCATCCCATTCGCAATGGACTACTCCGGGAAGCGGTCGAGGCCGAAATACTACAGACTTGTTCAGTTGACCGCCCGGTCCTATTTGCAGGAGAAACTCAATTCCGCTCCCTTATCTTGGTCCCCGTCCCTCCAAATTGCGTTCAGCGTCCATCTCAATGCATTGGCAGTAATGAGGGGACTCGGTGATAAGCTTGTCGTCGGAGGTAGCCAGATGGCCCTATCGCCGGAAATGATTGCTGTGACGGGGGCGCATTACCCCGATGGCGACAAGCTGCGCAAGCGATGGGGCATCTGAAAGTCTGACTTGGAAGGGGGGGGCCAGAAAAACGTATAAGTCGAATAGAGGGACCTCCTCTATCGCTGTGCTACGTCGGAACCGAACCGGTCAGAGAAGCGGGAGCCAGCCGTGCTATCTCCTTTAGTGCAAGCAGTACCTTAGGCCGCACGGCGCTCTCATTGGCATGCAACGCCGGTGTCCCGGTAACGAATGGGTGACTAACGAGAGCCTTTTTCCCATATCCGAGACTGTGTAGAGAAGAAGATGCGGCGTCACTTGGCGAGGGCCAGACAACGCTATGGCTTCGGGTGAGAGCGGCGGAGCCCGGAATGGCTGTAAGGAACGCTCGGGCTCTTCCATGAGTACTGAGTGGTCTATCAACCGCTCTCCTGGGGAGCCGCCATGTCCCGACCGGCCCCATAACCCTTGTCGTGAAGCGTGCAGGAACGCGTAGTGCGGGAAATCCGCACGCTACGTGTGATGTGGCGGGGGCTGGAAACGGAGCTCCGGAAGTCTCTCGGAGCCACCGCGCCAGTTCCCGACCCTACCACGATCCGTAGTTCGCAGCCGCGGCCGTAGGCATTGCCGATCGAAGACCGCGAACGCGTGGCGGAGGCCAGGTTTTCCAAGGCAACTTCTCTGACGCTACGGAGTGAAACGAGGAGGAGACGAAGCAGCCAACGAGGCAGGGGGAATATGGGGTCTAGCGTGAGCGGGAGGCACAAGGCAAAGTCAATGGCTTTCAGTCCGATGTGGTTTTGGCGAGGCACAGGCCATCCCGCCATGACGTAATTGCGTTCTCCTGCACTTTCAGTGCGACCGAATCCCAGATCTCATCCGCCTACGGCGGCGGGACGCTTGAGGCGCACGTGGTAACTGTAACGGTCTCCTCGCCATAAATGGATGCTAAAAAGCACGGGACGTCCGCTCGCATCGAAGGTGGTGTCGCGACATCGCAGGACGGGAGACCCTAAGGGAACCTCGAGGTAGCCCGCCAATACCGGGTCTGCGCCGGCCCCTTCGATCACGTGCACGGATTCTTCGGGATGAGCACCTGCAGCTTCGAGAAGTTCGTACAAGGATCCGGTGAAGTCCATGCCTGGCCGGAGGCTCACCCAGGGCGGCACGTAATCGATAGTATGAGCCATGGGAGTGTCGTCAGCATACCGAATGCGCTCTAGCCGCAATACCTGACTTTCATCTTCGATCATTAGATTGATGGCAACTTCTTCATCGGGGGCAGCGAACGATACCTCAATAACTCGGCTGCCGGGAACCATGCCCATGCGTTTCATCTCTTCACTAAAGCTCAGAAGGGTCGGCAATTGAACCGCCAATCTCGGCTTCGCAACGTAAGTGCCCTTCCCGGTGATCCGGGTGACCAGTCCTTCCTCTGCTAGCTCTTCAAGCGCCTTTCTGGCGGTAGCCCGGCTAACCTGGAAGGCTTTTTGGATTTCTTCTTCAGTTCCCAGTAGGTCGCCCGGGCGCATGCGGCGCTCGCGAATCTCGCCCCGCAAGTGCTGAGCGATTTGGTAGTAAAGGGGTATAGGAATCTGCCGGTTAATTAGCTCGACGCGAATGGCTTCTGAGCTCTTCGACAAGATGTTCATGAAGCAAGTATATACGATTATACGGACTTTCGTCCATGGCCCGGGGCGCAAAATGCCAAGCCACGACAAGATATAGGCGGAGGGGCAGAGGCGAGATCGGCAGAGGGACCAGGGAAATCGGTGGCTGAAAGAGAAGCAGAGGTCTAGAATCCTGGCCCATCATGGCCGAGATTGGTAAGCCTCCCGAAATCTGCCAGCTACACTTCATGCTGCGGGGGATCAACCCACTCGTCTGGCGAAGGGTTTTTATCCGCAGCGACAGCAAGATCGCCGATCCCCATTACATCCTCCAGATTGCCTTCCATTGGACGGAATTTCATCATCATCGTTTTCTAATTCGCGGCAAAGCGCTCGGTTTTGGCAGGGCAGGTTGCACGGCGTTCCCGACCCCTGCCAGGAAGGTGTGTTTGGCGGACTTCCACTTCCGACTCGACGAACAGTTTGTTTACGAGTATGACTTTGGCGATCTGTGGGAGCACCATATTCGCTTTGAGGGTGTAAGGCCTCTGGAAGCGAGAAAATTCTACTCTGTCTGTCTTGAGGGAGCGCGTGCTGCGCCTCCGGAAGATTGTGGTGGCCCTTGGGCCCAGAGGGAGTTGATGGATCACTATGGACTGAATCCCCCGCGGGACGAACTCCAGCAAGTCGCCGACGCGCTGGAGTGGGCGTTTAGAGCGAAGGGCCATGAGAAGGTACGTGACGTCTTGGGAGATGTGGATGCTTTTCAGGGGGCAGGGGAGCGAGTGGAAGCGTCACCCGGTTTCGGCCGGATCGGTTCGGGAGCAGCGTTCTTGATCGACATCAAAGCATGTCACAGAAATTTGAAATTGGGCAGAGTCGACTGCAGGCGGGAACTTGGAATTTTCCACCGGCGAGACCCCAAGAAGCGACACCCGCAAAGCGGCATATAGTGTTTTGGCTTTAAGCCCACATTTCCAATTTGAACTCTACCGCCGAATCTTCGGATCGTCGCCGTCATCAGTATTCATGCGGGTGTGAACGCGATGACGACGCTTTGGAGGCCAATACCGAATGGGTGAGATACAGAATCAGCCCTGTCAGCTCTCTTTCAACTCCTCCCTCAAGGTCGATTTCCAAGGTTCCCGCGTGACTTCCGATGGCGGCCTGATCCTGGTACGCGAACTGGACGAGCGACTCGGGTTCGGAGAATTGATCGAACAGCACTTGACGGACTCGCGCCGGGGGAAGAATACGCAGTTCCCCTTGGCCGACCTGCTACGGCAGTCGGTGTACAGCCGCCTGGCGGGTTACGAGGACGTGAACGACGCCGACCGGCTTTCGCAAGATCCCACTTTCCGGCTGATCGGTTCGGAAAAGGTCTGGGATCGGGGTGCGGCTCTGACTTCGAGGTTACAAAGTTTCGAGACGGGGATGCTGGCCGAGCCGGAGAACTTGGCGGGGCTTTCTGTACTCAACCGTGCACTGATCGAGAGAGCGGAGGCGATGGATGCAAGCGACCGGACGATCCTGGACCTGGATTCCACCGAGATTCCGGTCTACGGAGAGCAGGAACAGAGCGCGTACAACGGCCATTTCGAATCGACCTGTTATCACCCACTGCTGTTATTCAATCGCGAGGGCGACTGTCTGGCGGCGAAACTCCGGCCCGGCAATGTCCACAGCGCCGAAGGCTGGGAAGAGGTGCTACTGCCGGAGATCGAGCGGCAACAGAAGCTGGGCAAGGAGGTGGTCTTCCGCGCCGATGCCGCCTTTGCCAAGCCGGAGATTTGCGAGGCCCTGGAAGCACGGGGTGTGAAGTACGCTGTCCGGATGCCGGCCAACGATAGCCTGGAGCGGGACATTGAGGAGTTGTGGCCGCGGCCGGTGGGAAGACCGAGTAAGAAGCCTTTGGTCGAGTACAAGGGCTTCCTCTATCGGGCGGCGAGTTGGAAGAGGGCGCGGAGAGTGGTGGCGAAGGTCGAGCATCATCCGGGAGAGTTATTTCCACGCGTGGGCTTCATCGTGACGAACCTGACGCTGCCGAGCCGGGCAGTGGTGCGGTTCTACAATAAGAGGGGGACCGCCGAGCAGTGGATCAAGGAAGGCAAGCAGGCGGTAAAAATGACACGACTGAGCTGTCACCGATTTCGGTCGAACGAGGTGCGGCTCGGGCTGAGCGTGATCGCTTACAACCTGGGGAACCTGTGGCGGCGGCTGGCGCTTCCACAGCGGATTGGCAACTGGTCGCTGACGAGCCTGCAGCAGCCTCTGGTCAAGACCGGTGGGCGGCTGGTGAAACATGCCCGCTATTATTGGTTGCTGCTGGCCGAGAGCCATTTGACGCGGCGACTCTTCGGAGCCATGGTCAGGCGGATCGAAGCGTTGCCGATTCCAGCGGGGTAGAAGAAGCTGCCCGGCAAGCAGAGAAGTCCATTATTAAGAAGTTAGGGGACGGAGCGGTGTCGGAGAAATCGCTTCGAGATGGGACAGTGCCTCGGGAAGAGTGGTCAACGGGAGCTGTTTCCGAGACCTTTGGGTCCCAGTCTGATGAAAATCCGGAACAACGTGCTCCAAAACAAGCGTGCCCATCGTATACTGCTGCTGTCAGAAGCGCCAAAACGGAAATTCCAGCTAACAGGTCACGGAATAGAGCCTGCTGCTCTGGCTGGGCAAAGAAATCGAGATCCCTGGCCCTGGTCAGCGCGTGATTATTCTCCGGGAAATTCAGGACAACTACAAAACCGGAGGATTTCTGAGTTGACGGGACTTTAGAATTGATGCGAATGAAGCGAATTGCCCGCGCGTCGCTCGCTGGCCTCTGGCTCGTTACCGTGTCCCTGGCGATCACCGGCGCGCTCTACGAGATGATCGGCAGGTGGCGTGACGAGCGACGTTTCTCGCAGCGTGGCCACCTCGTCCAGGCTGGGTCGATCCGCATGAACATCGACTGCAGCGGGCAGGGTTCACCCACCGTAATACTGGAGAGCGGTTCGGGCGGCCCTTCCATTGACTGGCTGATGGTGCAACCAGAGATCGCGAAGTTCTCCCGCGTGTGTTCCTACGACCGCGCCGGGTATGGCTGGAGCGACTCCGGTCCTGAACCGCGCAGCAGCCTGCAGATTTCGCACGAACTGAAACAGTTGCTGCAGGCGGCCGGTGAAAAAGGTCCGTACGTTCTTGTCGGACACTCTATGGGCGGATACGACATCAGGGTTTACACCGGTCAATATCCAAATGATGTTGCGGGAATGGTGCTGGTTGACGCCTCCCATGAAGATCAGGACCTGAGAGCCCCGGAGTCTATCCGCAAATGGTCACAGGACTACCGCAAACACCCCGGCTGGAAAAAGCTGAAATATTTCTTTCAGATCCATCTTGGCTGGGCTCGCCTGACAGCGGATCGCGATGCGCCTGCATTCTGGCCGAAAGCATTCCGGGAGGAAGAAGATTTCCTAACGCTTCCGACCAAACATCAATTCGCTACGATCGATGAGGATCAAGTATTCTCCACTTTGAGCGCGGCACAGGTGCGAAGCGCCGGAAACCTTGGGGATCGCCCGCTGATTGTGCTTACCGCGACGAGACAGGAAGATATCCCTCCGGAGATCCCGCCCAAGGACGCACAGGCGGAGGAGGATCTTTGGGTCCACCAGTTGCAGCCGGAGTTGGCTCGTCTCTCGACCCATGGCAAGCAGATCGTTGTCGACAGCAGCCACGAAATGCCGACCGAACATCCGGAGGTCGTCATTTCGGCGATTCATGAGGTATGGCTGGCAGCTCACTCGCGAGGTGGTAAATAGGATCAAGTACGCGGTATGACCGCTTAGCTGTCGAAATCAGATGGGATGAGAAGGCCGGTCTCCGACGGGATGCTGTACGCTCCCAAGTTATCGACGTGCTCGAAGCACAAGAGATAAAGGAGTGTAATTCATCTTCTTGATGCGGCAACCGCGACTGAGCGTACTTGCGTCATGGCTTTAGTTTGACTCACCGAAACCGGTCATTTGCGATTAAATCCTCGCAAATCCCCCGCAGCTATAAACTGTAGCCCCCATGAACTCGGATGAGTATTGTTGACCTAATGGGTGAGCCGTACTGAACTGACACCCATGCGCGCAAACGATATAAGAAATGTAACTTGAGTATCCGGTTTAAGATTGCTAGCGTCGAACCTTTTGCGTTGGCCGAGAATTGGGTAGTGGGTCACTTTGGGTTTGAGAGTGGAGGCTGTAGCGCAGACTTCTTTTCGAAGTCTGCGGCCCTCTATCGGGAAAGTAAAGAGCCGCGGAGTTAAAGAACAACTCCGCGATACCTGCTTTTAGGTTCAAATCCTCGCGTTATGACCAGGAGAGGCACGCGCTCAATTTACGCGCGATGCTGTGGGGAGCCAGCAGTGAACGGAACGGCAGAGCACGGATGGAAACGAAGAACCGCGGACCTAAGGAACAGGTTCGCGCTACGCTGGCTACTGACCCCTGAAAACTGACGACGGCCTTACTGCTGTACGCGGCGCTATACTGTTTGATATTTAACGCGAGGCGTTATAGACTGCTGGGCGTGATCAAATCCTTCCGGTGCGATGAGACTGACCGGCTCTTTCATCGCGAGCCCAGCCGGAAGTTTCGCGCCATCGAACGTTCGGCGCTTCGAAAGCTTGACATGCTCGACGCGGCGAATGATCTTCGAATTCTCAGCGCACTTCCGGGCAACCGGCTGGAGCGGCTGCGCGGGGACCGCGAGGGACAATACAGCATTCGGATCAACGACCAGTGGCGGGTCTGTTTTACCTGGCGAGGGGGCGACGCCTACCACGTTGAAATTACGGACTACCATTAGGAGGCCAGGATGGCCAGGAAACTTAAGCCCGTACATCCGGGCGAAATTCTCCGCGAGGAGTTTATGAAGCCGATCGGCCTCAGCATGAACAAGCTGGGGCTCGACTTGCGTGTGCCCGTCACCCGCATCGCGGAGATTGTCCACGAGCGTCGTGCCATTTCAATCGATACAGCCCTGCGCCTGGGGCGCTACTTCAACACCACGCCAGTTTTCTGGATGAACCTCCAGGTTCGCTATGACCTCGAGGTCGCGGAAGACGAACTGGCGCATCGGATCGTGCGCGACGTGCAACCCATCGAAACAGCAAGCATTTAGGTGTCAGGAGCCAGGTGTTAGGAGCGAGGGGCTGGGGAGTAGCGCGGACCTGTTCGGTAGGTCCGCGGCTTTTAGCTTCAAATCCTCGTGTTAGGACCGGGAGATCAATTTACGCCCGATGCTGTGCGCAGGCAGTAGTGAACGGAACAGCAGAGCACGGGTGGGGACGAAGAACCGCGAACCTCAAGAACAGGTCCTCGCTACGCTGGATCCTGCTTACGTTCAGCCTGTGAAAGGTGTATACATGCATGAAGACTTTCCGGCGGGAACGTCTGGGCTGCGCTGCGGTGATAACGCATTTTCCCAAGCCCTGATACGCGCCGCCGCCGCACCCCGCCCCGTACTTCTCTCGCCCGCTTCAATAGGTTTCTGACGAAGGGCAGAATTTTTCGCTTGACAATATTAACTGTACAGGTATAATACATAGAGTACTTAGCGCCCCGGGCCGGCAGGAGCTACTCGGGAGACAGCCTTCCTATTGCCGCGCACCAACGAGGCTGCTGGCGGGCAGAAGGCAGTAGGCAGAACGCTGACTC
>PMYF01000774.1:0-1939 GCA_003171295.1 Acidobacteriota bacterium
GCTTCGCTCAGAATGACAGCGCCGACGAGTTTTTCAGCAACCAGCCCGGAGAGGTTTCCACCTTTCCACCCATGCCTGCCGGGCAGGGGAACTCTTTTGGAAAGACCAGGGGGGCGGGCTAACTTCTGCCATTGACATGCGTCCGGCGAGACGGTATCGTCTGCTTCGGCAAGAGTGAAACTATAAGTGAAAAGGGGAGATGGCCTATGGCACGCAAGACACCTGAGAGTGGAGAATCCAATCGGATCGAGAGTAGTCGACGTGATTTCCTGAAGAGCGCCACAACGGTCGCCGCCGGGCTGGTCGTACCAAAGGCGCTTCAGGCGGAAACCTCTGACCTGCTGCCGACGGTCAGCTTGGGTTCCCACCGCGTGTCGCGGATGATCGTGGGCAGTAATCCCGTTTATGGCTATTCCCATTTCAACCGGCAATACGACCAGCACATGCTGGAGTGGTTCACGGACGAGCGCATCGTCAAGCTGCTGCTGGACTGCGAGAAGGCCGGGATCAACACCTGGCAGGCCAGTTTTAACTGGGACATGAAGCGGCAATTTCCGAAGATTCGCGGGGCCGGATGCAAGATCCAATTCATCTGCTTGGCCGCCTCCTGGCACTTCGACGAAAAGATGGGGCGCACACCGGAAGATATTCTAAAGGGAACCATCCAATGCGCCAAGGCCGCGGCCGAGTTCAAACCCATCGGCATCGCCTTCCACGGCGGGGCCACGGACGCTCTCTACAGGGCAGGGAAGATCGATTTGCTCAAAACCTATATCGAAAGCGTTCATGACTTGGGAATCGCGGCCGGCATCTCCACGCATAATCCCAAGATCCTGGACACGCTCCATGAAAAGGGATTCGCGAACGACTTCTACATGACGGGGTTGCACTATCTCACCCGGCACCCCGAGGATTGGATGAAGGAAATTGGCGCGCATCCTCTGGATGAGGGCTGGATCGACTCCGACCCGCCGAAGATGGTCGAGGCCGTGCGCAGAGTGAATAAACCCGCGCTGGTCTATAAGGTTCTGGCGGCCGGCCGCAAATGCGGGTCGGAAGAACAGAAACGCCAAGCCATCGAATGGGCCTACAAGAACATCAAGCCGATTGACGCCACGATTATCGGCCTCTATCCGCGCTATTCGGACCAGGTCACGGAGACCACGAAGATGGTGCGCGAGATTCTGGCGTGAGAATCCGCTGAAGCCTCTTGACGCGATGCAAGCGGCCCCTACTCCGCCGCCCCTTCCTCGGCGCTCGGCAGTTTGTCGTCCGGGCGAGCGATCAGGGTGTAGAGGGTGGGCAGAAGGATGATGCTCAAGAGAAGGTCCGTGGTGAGGCCTCCCACGATCACAATGGCGAAGGGCCGTTGCGAGTCTGAGCCGATGCCGTGTGAGAGCGCCGCAGGCAGCAGTCCCAAAGTGGCAACGATCATCGTCATGAGGGTGGGCCGCAAGCTGCGAACTGCGCCCGCAACGGTCGCCTCCACTATATTCGGTTCTCTTGCCCGCGCCTGATTAATGTACTGAACCATAATCAATCCCACCTGCACGGAGACTCCGAAAAGGGCCAGCATTCCGATGCCCGACGAGACACTGAAGTGTGTGCGGGTGACGAGCAGTGCCAGCAATCCTCCGATGGGCGCCGTGGCCACGGTCGCCAGGATGAGGAGCGACCACTTGAAGGAACCGAAGGCCGCATAGAGGAGCAGCACAATCAGCAGGATGGTAATAGGGACGATGATCGCCAGGCGCGCATTGGCCCGCTGCTGGCTGGCGAACTCGCCCGACCAATCTAGCCTGTAGCCCGGGGGAAGGTGCACCTTCCGGTTTACGGCTCCAATGGCTTCGTTTACGGTGCTGCCCAGATCGCGCCCGCGCACGCTGAACTTGATGGCGATGTAGCGCGAATTGTTTTCGCGGTAGATCATGGACGCGCC
>PMYF01000774.1:1971-8569 GCA_003171295.1 Acidobacteriota bacterium
CTCACGGCTTTCCCGCCCACGGCGCTCTCAATCGCGTCCTGAATATCAGTCACATTAATGCCGAAGCGGTCCGCCTTGGCCCGGTCCACCTGCAAGTCCAGGTTGGGCTGGCCCAGAACGCGGAAGACTCCCAGGTCAGCGATCCCCGCAATGGGCTGCATCACGTTTACGATGTCGTCGGCCTTCGCTTCCAGTTCCTTCAAGTCACTGCCGATGATCTTGACCGCCATCTCGCCTTTCACCCCGCTGACGGCCTCTTCCATGTTGTCCGCGATGGGCTGGGAGAAATTCCAGTCCACGCCGGGAATCTTTTCCACCTCCTGGTCCAAAGCGGCGATCAGTAACTCCTTATCTTCATGAAAGCCCTTCCGCCATTGGTTGTGGGGTTTCAAGTCGATGAAATATTCCGTGTTGAAAAATCCTGTGGCATCGGTCCCATCATCAGGCCGCCCAACCTGGGAGACGACTCGCGTAACTTCCGGAAACTTGGCGAAGGCAATCCGCGCCTGGTTCATGATACGGGTGCCCTCACTGGGTCCGGTGCTGGGCGCCAGCGTGCCGCGCGCCCAGATGGCACCTTCGTCGAGGTGCGGCAGAAACTCGGAGCCGATGGCCCCGCTGAATACCAGGCCCAGAGTGGCCAACACGATGGCAATTCCCCCCCCTAGCGTAATCCAGCAGTGGCGGATGCTCCACTGGACCGACTTCTGGTAGATTTCCGTGATGAAACCCAGGACGGGGTTGCGCCACTCCTTGGTCCCGTGCCGGAAAAAGTAGCTGGTGAGGACCGGGGCGAGCAGCATGGCGAACAGGATGGCCCCCAGCAGCGCGAAAGCCACGGTCCAAGCCATGGGGTGAAACAGACGTCCTTCCACGTGCTCCAGAGTGAAGATCGGAAGGTATGCGGTAATGATGATCGCAATGGCATAGAAGACGGGCCGCTGCACCTCATGGGCCGCCTGCCGGATGGTTTCGCCCAGGCTGGTTTCGCCGTCTCGGCGCTTGCTGAGGTGGCGCAGAATGTTCTCAACCATCACCACCGAACCATCCACGACCATCCCGAAATCGAGCGCCCCTAGCGAAAGCAGGTTGGCCGGAATATGGCGAAGGTCGAGCAGAATGGAGGCGAATAGGAGCGAGAAGGGGATGGTCAAGGCCACGATAAACGCGCTGCGGAGGTTGCCGAGGAACAGGAAAAGAACAATCACCACGAGCGCGATGCCCTCTCCCAGGTTATGCAGCACCGTATGAGTCGTGAAGTGAACCAGGTCACTCCGGTCCAGGTATGGAACCAGCTTTATACCCTGCGGCAGCACGTACTTGTTGACGTAGTCCACTTTCTCGTGCAGGGCCGCGAGGGCTTGCTCGGCGTCAGCCCCCTTGCGCAGAAGCACAATGCCTTCTGCCACGTCCTCGTCGTCAATAACTCTTCCATCCTCTCGATGGATAGCTTTCCCGAGTTTCCCCAAGCGGATTTTTGCGCCTTGGGTAACCACCCCGATATCGCGCACCCGGACGGGCGTGCCGTTTTGAGCTTTCAACACGGTCGAGCCGACATCGTCCACGTTTTGCATCAGTCCCAGGGCGCGGACGTTGAACGCCTGCTGGCCTCTTTCAATGAAGCTGCCTCCGGCGTTCACATTGTTTGTGGCCAGGGCTTGTTCCACCTGGGCAATATTCAAACCATAGTCGATCAGTTTGCGGGGATCGACCTGGGCCTGGTACTCGAGGGTGATCCCGCCAAAAATCGGCACGTCGGCAATGTCCGGCACCGACTTCAGTTGCTTCAGCACCACCCAGTCTTGCAGCGATTTCAGCGCCATCACGTCGTAACGCGGGTCAGTGCTCTGGAGAGTGTAGAAGTAGATTTGGCCCACTGGGCTGTAATCGGGCCCGATTTGCGGGCTGAGATTGGCGGGCAAGGTCACCAGAGAAAGGCGTTCCAGTACCTGCTGCCGGTTCTCAAAGTCGTCTGAATTGTCGTCGTAGATCATGGTCACCGAGGAGAGTCCGAACAAGGACACCGAGCGCAGGTGAGTCAGATGCGGCAAGCCATTCATCTGCAACTCAATGGGGATGGTGACCTGGCGCTCGACCTCCTCGGCGGCGCGGCCGGGCCATTGCGTGATGATGTTCACGTAGTTGTCCGCCACGTCGGGGTATGCCTCCACCGGGAGGCGGTGGAAAGAACCAATCCCCCAGATGAGCAAAAGGATGCCCACGCTCAAGACCAGCAACTTCTCCCGCAGAGCGAAATCCACAAGATATCGGATCATGGGCTATTCCATGCCTGCCGCACTGGCAAATTGCAGCGCGTTCACGGCGACTTTATCTCCTGGCGCGAGGCCGCCCAGGATGGCCTGAAATCCGTCCCCCGCAGCGGGTCCGGCTTGCACTTCCCGGCGGCGGAATTGCTTGCCGCTCAGGGGGCAGAACACCCAGTCCTTGTCGTGCAGGCGCATGATGGCCGTGGTCGGGACGAGGGGCCGGAGTTGGCCCGTTTGGGATCGGAAAATTGCGGTAGCGAACATGCCGGCGCGCATAAGATGGGCAGAGTTGGGTAATTCCAGCCGGACTTTGGCTGTGCGCGTCACCGGGTCGAGAACCTGGCTGATGTTGCCAACCCGCGCGGGGAACGTGCGATCCGGCAAAGCGTTCAGGCGTACTTCCGCCACATCGCCCAGGTGCACCCGGGTCAAGTCATTCTCATACACATCGCAGAGCACCCAGAGCAAGGAAAGGTCGGCAATGGTGAAGAGATTCGGGGAATTATCCAGGGATCGGACTCCTGTCCCGCCGGTCACGTTCTGCTCAACAATCGTCCCGGAAATTGGGGCGCGGATGGAGAGGAGCGGAGAGGGATTATGGATATCCGCGCCCAAAACGGCAATGTGCTGTTGCGCTGTCGACACGTCGACTTTCGCCTTCTGCGCGGCATTCTCAGCAGTTTCCATTTCCATCTTGGCGATGGCCCCTTTCGCATAAAGATCGCGGGCGCGTTCGAGCTGTTGCTGGAATAGAAGCTCATCGGCCTGCGCCTTCTGATAGTCGGAGAAAGCCTGCGCCACGTCGGGACTGTTGATCACCAACAGAACCTGGCCTTTCGTGACCTCATCACCCAGCCGCACCCGAATGTCCGTGGCTCGCCCTCCCGCCAGGGAAAGGACTGGGACGGCGCGATTGACGTCGGGCGCAACCACACCCGTAACGTGTAGTTCATCCGTGGCGCGCCGCTGCTCCACTGTGGCCAGAACAAATTGCTCAGGATGGGCGACCTCGACTACATCGTTGCCGTGAATCTCTTCCACTTTTACCTCTGCCGGGTTGGCCGCCTCCGCGCCGGTATTCGTGGCACGGTTACAGTTCGTCAACCCGAGGGCGGAGAACACGAACACGATGAGGAGAGGATAACGATTTCGGATCTTTGCCATGGAATCTCCTACCGGCGCGCAGAGCCAGAGCTCGCAAACACCATCTTGAAACCCGTCAGCCATGCTCTGAGCCGACCGGCTTCCGCATCTGATGTTTAGGATTTGCGAATCTCGATATGACAACGCTCGTCGCGAGCGTCAGGTTGTAATGCTGGTTGTCTAGAGGGGAGGCGAGCGGCCCGCGCAGGGACAAATCGGAGTGGAAGGATGGATCTGACTTTCAATGGGGACAACCATGGCAACGAATACCTGGGAAGCCGTGACGAAACTGGCTAAAGCCGCCAGGACGGCAGGCGACGATGATCTGCCTGCCCGCAGGCACCCCTCCGCCAAGGCCCGGGCTTTCATGGCCGAGCGAGAAGAATCTTCCATCACGGCCTGCTCCTGGTGCAGGTCATCGGTTACGGAGATGACGGGAAAGAGCAGGATCAGGGCGCAGGCCAGGACTACTACGCGGTAGGACTGGCTGTGGTCGCGGCGCGCGGGCGTTCCTTCTTGCCCTAGGGCGTGCCAGAAGAGAAGAGCGCCGATGGCTACCAGTAGCCAGATCGTATTCAGCAAGACTTCCATAAGCTGAGTTGACCTTACTTCGTCAATTGAACAGGGACCGTCACGGATTCCCGGCTTCTCGCCCACCGGGTCAGCTTTATTTTATCATCTTTGGGATGCCATTGCCTCGTAGCGAGTTGCTACGAGTGGGGTTGAGTTTGCGGCTGTCCCTGAGCGCCGGCACGCGGCCCCATTTCGGCACACCTCGCACGGCGTCATTCCCGCGAAAGCGGGAATCCACGGCCATCCCTTCGCCCAAAAAGACAAACTGACCCACCACCCAGCCGCAAACCCGTTTGGAGAGAAGAAGCGGGTATGGTAGTCTAAACTTTCATCCGCCCTCAGGGATTCCTTGAACAGACAGAGGCAAGACTTCGACATCGTGAGGAGGACATCATGAAGCGCAGAGACTTCCTGAAGACAGCCGCCCTGGGTGCGGGCGCCGCGTGGGTTGGAACAAATCATTTTAAAACTCTGTTCGCGGAGGGCGCCGGACGCTTCAGCGCGGCTGATATCGTCACGCTGGGCAAGACGGGGATCAAGACCAGCCGTCTGGCATGCGGCACCGGCACCGTGGGTTACAACCGCGGCTCCCACCAGACAGCGCTGGGAATCCAGGGGCTAGCGGATCTTCTCTGGCGTGGCTACGACAACGGGCTGCGGTTTTTTGACACGGCGGATTCCTATGGATCGCACCCGCATGTCGCGGCGGCGTTGAAGCGCGTTCCGAGGGAGAAAGTCACGATCATGACCAAATCCTGGGCGCGCGAACCGAAGCAGATGCTCGCCGACATCGACCGCTACCGCAAGGAATTGAATACGGATTACCTTGACCTTCTGATGATGCATTGCCTGACCGAACCCAACTGGACCGAGCGCTTTCGTCCCGTCATGGACGCGGTTTCCGAGGCTCAGGAGAAGGGCCTGATTCGCGCCCACGGCTGCTCCTGCCACAAGATTGAGGCGTTACGCGAAGCCGCCAAATCGCCCTGGGTGCAAGTGATCCTCTCCCGCATAAACCCCATTGGTTCTAACATGGACGCTGACCCGGCGACGGTCGTCGCCACCTTGACGGAGGCGCGTGCCAGCGGAAAGGGAATTATCGGCATGAAGATTTTGGGCCAAGGCGATATGCGCACCCGGCAGGATGAAGCGCTGAAGTATGCCCTCTCGCTGGGCATTCTGGACGCCTTCACAATCGGCGCGGAGAATGCTAATGAGCAGAGCGACCTCATTCGCAGGATCGCGGCCGTGAATTTATAGGACCAGAAGTCAGAAGGCAGGAGTAAGAAGGCAGGATTTGGATTTAGGTATTCGGGTGTAGGGGCGGCGCGCGAATCACCCACCATGCCTATGGCATCGGCGTGCGGGCGACAGCGACATCCAGGCGCGCGGCGGCGGTCTGGCAATCGTAGCGCGACACGATTTCCTGCACCTGGGAATCGGTCAGCAGGGTTTGCGCGTCCGTCAGTTCAATGATGTTTCCGTATCCTGCCGAATATCGCCCCTCCGCCAAAGCCAGATTTTCCTTCGCTTCCCCCACCGCCTGCTGATTCAACTGGATCTTGTCCTGGGCCACCTTGAGATCGGAATAATCGGTAAAAACTTCCTGGCGCACCTTCTGGCCGAAGGAAATCAAATTGGCGCGCGCCACTGATTCTCCTGCTTTCGCTGATTCCAAGCGCGCCTGCTTGGCGCCGCCGTCCAGGAAATTCTGGGCCAGCAGGCCGGCCAAATCCCAGTTGTAGATCAGAGGGAATTTCAGGTTCTGGTAATTGAGGAAGCTCCCCAACCTGAAGCTGGGCCGGAAGTAGCTGCGTGCCACGATGATATCCGCCTGCGCGGCGGTAACCTGATCACGCAGCGAGACAAGGTCTGGCCGCTGTTTATCGGCCTGGGTCATCAGATCGTCGAGGCTGCCGGGGTTGGGGACCTCACCCAGCGTGTTGATGGGCTCGGGTGACTGCGGGATGGGAATACCCATGGCGGTCGCCAGTGCGGCGCGGGCAACATCCAGGTTTTCCTGCGCCTGACGGTAGTCTACTTGGGCGTTCGCCAACGATACTTCCTGCTTGGTCACGTCAATCTTGGGCCGGGTGCCGACATCGTGGAAGGCCCGGGCTTGGTCCAGATGCTTGGTTTGATTGGCCACAGCGTCCTTGCGGGCTGCGAGGATTTCTTCCGCCGCCAGCACCGAGTAGTAAGCGTCGCGCACGTTCAGGTAAACCAGATCGTGAACTCGCTTCAGGTTCTGCAGGGCGCCTTCCAGTTCCGCCTCGCTGCGGTCAACTGTGCCGCGCGTCTGGCCGAAGTCGTAAATCAACTGCGAGAAACTCAGCCCCCCGTAATAGTAAGCGGCGGGGGACATACTCTCACCGTTGGAACTGGCATTGAATTGCTGGGGCGAAACCCCNNGCGTGCGCGGAGTCAATCAGCCCGCGCGCCGCCGCGAGGTCAGGATGGTTCTGCTCCGCGATCGCGAGGCACTCCGCCAGAGAGAGGGGGCGGGGCGAATCCGCAGCCCAGGCCGACAGCCCGAGAGCGGCTGCGAGAACTGTGCCCAGCAATGGCTTCATGAAACCTCCTTTCGCGGAGGGACACAATGTGGCAACTCCTTC
>PMYF01000150.1:0-1058 GCA_003171295.1 Acidobacteriota bacterium
CTGCTACCGGGCGCTCCGGCGCTTACCCGGGCAGGACTTCCACCTGCTAGAACAACACGTCTTTCAGGACGCACCATTTCATCATCGTATCAAAACCTGGAATCGCCTGGGGTTGTGTCACGAATTAGCAATTCGCCAGGGACACCGCCATACGCGCCGACATCTTGGTGTCTATTTGGTGTCTATTTCTATAAGGTAGGAGAGAGAATTAGGAGAATGGAAAGATCTAATAGAAAGGTGCTAGAAGACAGTGTTGATGCGCATTTCAAAACTCTGCGTTGGTTTCCTTTGACTTAGGTCGACCAGGGATGTCGAATCCTCTCTTCGGCACCATCTTATAACATCCGTATTATCAATTGGTTGCAGCCATCGGATGGCTTGGTGTCTATCGGACCACAGCACCAGATAGACCTAACCCGGCATAGCCGGAACCAAACAGGGAAGTTGGACGATTTCAAAATATGGTCCTGAGCCGCATAAACAAAGGGCCAAACAATGCTGGCTCAAAATATCCTGCTAGAAACACGCAGAATCCCACGGCAAAGGTACTACGCTTTTTCTGAGACTTCGCTCAGAAAAAGTGGCCCCTGCCGGGGCAACCGGAAGCAAAAGGTACTGCGCAAGATCGACAATTTTTTGTCGATGTTTGGCCGTAAGCGCCTAATAGAAACGGCTTGAAAACTGGACAAAGTTGTCACCTCTTTGCTTGTCTGCGTGAGTCATAGACCCCCGGTGGTTTCCCGTCTTAGCCTGCGATCTTCTTATGCTCGGTCTATTCGTCCACCGCCTGCTCAGTTGAAGTGCAACGAGAGGACGATAGGATGGGTGGCCGTCCGAGATGGGAATGGGTAGACTGACTGGCCCTCAGTGGGCAAATTGGTCGGCCCCCAGCGAAGCAACGGTTGGCCCACGGGCCGGTGCACCGATTGCGGGTCATACTGGACTTCCCAGCCACAGTGGAACGTCTGCGCCCAGGGGCGAGGGTGGTGAGCCCCCAGGCTACAGGTTGATCAGCCTGATTCCAATCGGATACACCTGCGTGCAAGTCCTCGATAAGG
>PMYF01000150.1:1081-1970 GCA_003171295.1 Acidobacteriota bacterium
TTATCCATTTAGCCTCCATGATGCCGACCCACTCTGACACCCGAAAACGCCGGAGGCAAGAAAACCGCTCCGCAGGCTCAAAGTCTCCATCGACATTGGTCCGAGGACTTATCTATGACGCTTGGAGAGAGACTGATTTTGGTCTGGCAACAGTCGCTTGCCGATGGCCATGCAGAGGTCGAGAAGGATTGGAATTGACGTAGATCCGTTCCGCTATAGACCGTGAAACTTGGCTTAAGAGGCGATCGGCGGAATGCTTTATAGAGCAATCTCGGCGTGCTTGCAGCGCGCCAGCCTGCCGTGCGCATCGACCCGCCCGGCTTCGACGTGAAAGGTCATCTTGTTTGGATTCATGGATTCGGAATTGTTGTCTCCATGTAAATTATTGGGGTTGTGTGGCTCGCCATGTGCGATACGCTCCCGTCAAATTGCGCACGCGGAAGCCGTGCTGGCTCAGGATGCGCGCTGCAATGTAGGAGCGCTGGCCGCTCTGGCAATAAGCGATGATTTCTCGGTCCCGCGGCAGCTCACTAAGGCGCTGGCGCAACTCATCCAGGGGAATGTGCGCTGAACCCGGAATGAATCCCAGCGCGCGTTCGCTGGGACGCCGGACATCCAGCAGGAACGTCGTGATGGGATCGCGCGAAGCAATCTCGTCCCACTGTGCGAGGGCCACGTCACCCGCGAGCACGTTCTGCGCGGTCATTCCGGCAAGGTTCACGGGGTCTTTCGCCGATCCGTACGGCGGCGCATAGGCCAGTTCCAGTTCGGCCAGATCGTGAACCGTCATCCCGGCCTTGAGCGCGGTCGCCAGCACGTCAATGCGTTTGTCCACCCCTTCATGGCCGATGGCTTGAGCGCCGAGCAGTTTGCCTGAATCGGGCGCGAA
>PMYF01000150.1:2082-2530 GCA_003171295.1 Acidobacteriota bacterium
TCACGCACCTCAATAGCATCGCCTACTGCCCAGACGTGCGGGTCGCTGGTCTGGAGGTGTTCATTGACGCGGATGCCCCCCAGCTTGCCGATTTCCAAACCGGCCTCCTTTGCCAGACCCACTTCCGCTTTTACCCCCAACCCGAGCACGACAGAGTCGGCGGCCAATCGTTGACCGCTTTTCAGCACCACGATGGAAGCCCTGGCAGGCTCCTCGTCCGACGGCGGTTCGAAGGATACCACCGGATCGTTTAGGTGGAGGGCGACGCCGTTGGCGCGCAACTCCATGTGCAGCCAGTCAGCCATTTCGGGGTCGAGGGATGCCATCACCTGGGGCAGCGCTTCCACCACCGTCACGTGGAACCCGCGGTGATGCAATTGCTCGGCCATTTCGAGTCCGATATAGCCACCGCCAACCACGACGGAACGACAACCCTGGCAACCTTTCG
>PMYF01000523.1:0-516 GCA_003171295.1 Acidobacteriota bacterium
GGCCACGCGCGAGAACATCCAGCGGTCCGCGAGCGCCAGGTGCTCCGTCGAAGCTACCGGCTCGAAGCCCAGGCCGGGAATCGGTTCCAGCGCCTGCTCCAGTTGGACGCGCAGCGTCTCCGGCAGTTTCTGCAGGTTCATCAGGATGAACCTGCCGGCATTCCAGATCTTGTTCGCGAAAGCGCGATAAGACTCGACCTTGTCATCGGAAAAGGTGATGTCCGTGCCCGGCGCCGCGCTGATGGCCAGGGCGAACCGCACCGCGTCGGTCCCGTATTTTTCGGTGACTTCCAGCGGATCCAGNNTTCGACATCTTTTGCCGCTCGGCATCGCGCACCAGCGCGTGGATATAAAGCTCGCGGAAGGGCACATCCTGCATGAATTTCAGACCCAGCATGATCATGCGGGCGCCCCAGAAAAACAGGATGTCGAAACCCATGATCATCAGGTCGTTGGGGTAAAAGCGCCGCAGGTCCTGGCTCGCATCCGGCCAGCCGAGCGTCGCGAAGGGCCACA
>PMYF01000523.1:572-836 GCA_003171295.1 Acidobacteriota bacterium
CCACCAGAGCTGGCGCGAGATGCACCAGTCGTGGATCTTATACATCCAGTCGAGATAAATCTTCTTGTAATTATCCGGAGTGATACGGACCCGCGCCTCTTCCACCATGCGGATGGCGGGCTCAGCGAGCGGCTGCATCTTCATGAACCACTGCGTCGAGAGCAAAGGTTCGATGACGCTCTTGCAGCGCTGGCACGTCCCGACGCTGAGCGGGTAGTCTTCGATTTTTTCGAGACGTCCCTCGGCCCGCAGGTCTTCGACCAC
>PMYF01000523.1:927-5130 GCA_003171295.1 Acidobacteriota bacterium
CGATCTTGCGGCCCAGCGCGGCGTGGTACCGTTCGTCCGCCGGATTCACTGCCACGGCCGTATCGCCCAGCATCGTCTCCGGGCGGGTGGTCGCCACGCTCAGGTGGCCCTCGCCGTCCTGAAAGGGATAGCGAATGTACCAGAGGTGTCCCGGACGGTCTTCGTGCACGACTTCCAAATCCGATACTGCCGTGCCGCAGCGCGGGCACCAGTTGACGATATATTGCCCGCGATAGATCAGGCCTTCCTCGTAGAGCCGTACGAACACTTCCAGCACGGCGCGAGTGTAGGCCGGGTCCAGCGTGAAGCGGTCACGCGTCCAGTCCACGGAGGTGCCGAGCCGCTCCATCTGGCGGCGGATGGTGCCACCATTCTCCTCCTTCCATTTCCAGCAGCGCTCCAGGAATTTATCCAGTCCCATTTCGCGCCGGAGGCGTTGACCTTCGCACTGCCAGGCGCTCCTCGCCGCCGGGCCCTCCAGATCGGGCAAGGCCTCCCGCCCCAGTTCGCGCTCCACAATCATCTGCGTGGCGATGGAGGCGTGATCCGTACCGGGCAGCCACAGGACGTTTTCGCCGCGCATGCGATGCCAGCGCATCAGGATGTCGATTTCCGTGTGCTCCAGCATGTGGCCCATGTGGAGCGACCCCGTGATATTCGGCGGAGGAATGACCAGGCAGAAAGGCGCGCCGCCACCTTCATCCAAAGGGCGGTAAAGATTCTGCTCCACCCACTGGCGCGCCCAGCGGGGTTCAATACTCTCCGGCGAATAAACCTTGGGGATTTCTGTTTCCAAAGCCACCTTCTCCTGATTGAGTCGGGCCGTACACTGAAATCCAACTAATATACCGGCTGCCTGGGAGTGAGTCAAACTTCAGCAATCACTGGGAGCGCAAGCATGGTGCCGGCAGGGAAGTTGTTTTGAGGAGCATCATCATTCCGGGACGAGGCGTTGGGAAAAATTTCTGCGCGAGCAGGGTAGGATGGATCCCGGATCAGGTCTCTGGCGGAGGCAATTCGTCGCTCAGCTCGGAGGCGATTTCTTCGGCGATTTCCCTGGCTAACTCCTCAATGGTTTCTTTGCGCAAAACAGGCGGCGACATCCTCAATACCACTTTACGGACGATAGAATACAGCATGCCCCAATCGAGTGCCGCGGGAGAGGTATCGGCGCCAGCCCCGACCTTGGCCTGAGTCTCTACGGGGATTTCGGGCGGAATCTCAGCTTGAATCTCCGCCGGAGTTTCGTCGGGGGTTTCGGGCGGAACCGCAGCTTGATTCTCCGCTGGGGTTTCTGTTTGAGCTTCGGCCGGGCCCTCGGCTTGAATCTCTGCCGGAGTTTCGTTGGGAGCTTCNNCTGGATCTCCGCCGGAGTTTCGCTGGTGGTTTCGGGCGGAACCTCGGCTTGAATCTCCGCTGGTGTATCGTTGGGAGCCTGGGTCGGAATCTCAACCTGGACTTCCGCGGGGGATTCTGTTTGAGCTTCGGCCGGACCCTCGGCTGGAGTCTCTTCTAGCTCCACTTCCATCGCGGGCACGACGGCCGAGATGGGAGCGAAGCCGTCCCAATCATCGAGAGCAAAGTGCACTTGGCCGGCGGCGGCATCGTCGAGAGAGAAGCTATCCAAGCTCGTGGCGGTCACCGCGGGAGTTCCCTGAGGCGGCTGTGCGGGCTGCTCCACAGGTAATTCTGCCGGGGCGGCGGGAGTTTCGGACTCAAACTGAGGCTCCAGTACGCTTAGGCCGTCGGATTCGGGCGGGGAGGGGGGAGGAGCAGTCTCATCCCTCCAAACCGGCTCCGCAATCTCTACTGGAGCTCGGAAAATCATCGTTGAGGACTGGGGTTCGGGGAGCGGAGGCAAGTGAATCGGCACAGTCCGCTCCTCGATAAAAACCGGATCGGGAGATGCCGCAGGGGGTGGCTCGCGAACCACCGGAGTTTCAACGGCGGGAGTGGCATCTGGCCCAGGGGCAGCGAACATCTCGGCGAGTTCCGGCGATGGTTCAGACGCGGAGGCAACCTCCCCCGGCAGCGGCGCAGAGAGATACGTTTTGGTTTCCGCCACCACAGGCTCCGTTGAATAAGCAGGAGCCTCATCCGGCAGGGGCTGAGCGAAAGCCACTCCCTCGGAAACCACTGAGAAATCCGGCACGGCCGGGGGTTCTGCCTGGGGCGGTTCCTCTGGTTCTTCACTCGCTACCACGAACTCCGGAACAGGCTCTGGCGCGGGCGCGGCGACCAGGGTCGGGGAACTCTCCAGTTTCATCGCTGCCTCGTACTGCGCGACGAACTTTGCCACGGTCGCGATGATCTCCTGCGGGTCAAAGGGCTTCTTGATTTTTCCGTCCGCCCCCACCTGCACGCCCCGGGCCTCGTCGTAGGGCTCCATGTCGCTCGCGATCAGCAACACCGGTACGTGTGAAAGTTGTGCAGACTTCTTCACGAAGTCGCAAACTTCGTAGCCATCTCTCCCTGGCATGGAAACGTCGGCGAGGACTAGGGCGGGGTGGATCGTCGCGAGCCGTTTGATGGCAGCGACACCGTTCGAGACGGTCTCGACTTCGAATCCCTCACCTTTCAGAATCCCCATCGCCTTCTTCTGAATGGTGGGACTGTCATCGGCAACCAAGACCATCCGGGTCACGGGGTTTCTCCTGTGCTACACCATACCCGAGTTGCCTGACAAATATCACGACAGTGCGTCGAAGTCAAGGAACAACTGGTTGGGAATCTTGAGGTTGCGCTTGGCGGGTGGAAAGAGCCCAGGGGGCGCGACTTGCCCCTGAAGGATTCTACGGGTTTTTGTCCCGATGAGACCAGCGGTCCCGTTTCGACACAGAATCAGAAGGGTTTAACGACTTTCTTCAAGATGTGGAAGCGGCTCTTTTTCTTGGGTGGCTCCGAGGGCGTGGTGGAATCGGGCGGACTCTTCTCGGGCGTGGTTTCCTTGGATTTCGCGGCCTCGTCGTTGGTGTTTGCCTTCGGGTCTACGGGTTTGCCCGCGGTCAGGCCTGCATCACCCATGGGCTGGACCATGATCGTGGCGTTACCGGTCGCGGGTCCGCCGGCGGTTGGGGCCTTGGCCACTTCGGGTCCTCCGGAGGGCGGTGCGCCGAGGCGCACGGGGCCGTGCAGGGTGGTGCTGGTGTCGGGAGTACTCGCCATGACACCGCTGAGTTTGCTCAACCAGTCGCGGTCCGTGCGACGCGCGGCATCCGCACGCGCGCGCGCCAGCGTGGCGCGGGTCGGCTGTGGGATAGGTTGGTGCAGGACGGTCAAGCGCGCTTTGGCGTCAGCCACATGCGAGCTCAAGGGAAAGTCCGTGATGACGCGCCCGTAATAAGGTGTCGCCTCGGACCCTCGGCGCAAGTGCTCCAGACTCTGCCCCAGAAAATAGAGGGCGGTATCACCGCCGCTGAAATTCGGATATTTGTCGACAATAGTCTGATAGCGCGCCCGCGCCGCCAGATAGGCGCCATGCGTGTAATAGAAATCGGCCGTCCAGTATTCGCCCTCGGCCAGGACTTCCTGGGCTTCCCGCAGTCGCGCCTTCACGCGAGGCATCACCCGACTGTCAGGATACTTCAGCAGGAATTCCTTGAATTCAGCTTCCGCCAGTTGCGCTTCCGTCTGGTCGCGGTCGGCCTTGGCCATCAGCCGATAGTGGGCCATGCCCACCCGGAATTGGGCTTCCGGCGCCTCCGGGGCCGTGGGGAAGAAAGTGATGAAATCCTTGTATTCCGCTTCCGCCTGGGTCAAACCGGAAACTCCCCCCTCGCTGTAATACGAGTCCGCAATCGCCAGCTTGGCTTTGGAAAGATACTCACTGTCCGGATAAGTGTTGATCAGCGTCTGGAGGGTCAGCCGTCCCACATCGTACCGCCCGTGGGCAATTTCATTCGTGGCTTTCTCGTAGAGGATCTTGTCCGGCTGATCGCCGGGTGCAACTCGCGTGGCCAGTTCCGGGCGCGCGTGCCGCCGCACCAGTGCACACCCCGGGAGCAGAATTACGCCGAGCCCCCAGAGGAGCACCGAGGCGAAGAGTTTTTGTGCAGTTGGCGTTGCCGATGCCTTGAACAGAGATCTAACTCCCAATCAAAATCAGACGCTGGAAATTTGGCGCGATGCCCGGCGTATCATCTCCGCCAGCCGCGCTCGGGGTTCACCGTTCTTAAAGATGTCAGAACCCGCCACCAGGATGTC
>PMYF01000523.1:5155-9674 GCA_003171295.1 Acidobacteriota bacterium
CCGCGACGGATTCGATCGCCGTCGCAGGGTTTACCGCCAAACCGGCTTGGGCGCCTTGGGCCCGAATCGCTTCCAGAACCTGGTGCAAATGCGGAGTTGCTTCCGCATGAATCGCGATTCGGTCGGCGCCGATTTCCACAAATTGCGGGGCGTATCGTTCCGGCCGCTCCACCAGCAGGTGGAGATCCAAGGTGAGGTCGGTGGCCTTGCGCAGGCTGCGAATGACCGGTGGGCCCACCGTGAGGTCCGGAACGAAGTGCCCGTCCATCACATCCACATGGACCAGGTCGGCGCCCGCCTCTTTGTATAAATGGAGTGCCTCTCCCAGCCGGGCAAAATCCGCCGCCAGCAGAGAGGGCGCAATCAAGGCCATAAGCGCTGCCCCACGGCGAAGCCTTTAGCCGTGAGAAACATCCCCTATCAGGGTACCGAAAAACTATTGCTGGTGAAGGAGTTGCGACCTTACCTCGTCCGGAGAGCCGTGTTTATGCAGTTCGCACGCCCTGGCGATCGCCGCCAGACTCTCTTCAACACTCTGTTAGATTAGCACAACTCTTCCCCGGCGTGTAGCAAACCACAACGCCTGGGCAGGGATTTCATCCAACCAAGTCGCGAGGTTGAGCCCCCCTTGGCCGGGGCCCGTCGCGGCGGGCCCCGCACCACGGGACTTTCACAATCTCTGCCCGATCCGGGCCTGCGACCTTACTTGCCGGCATAACCTACGATGCTGCCCACTCCCGTGCAGACGTCCCATAGGCCTGCGGCCTTGTAACCGGAATACGGACCGCAGTAGCCGAGAGTGAGGTCATGGAAGTCAGCCGCAACGGCACGGTTCGCATAAATAGTGGCGTTTTCGGCTGAACTGGAAATAGCAAAGTTCTTGTGGAGGGTGGCGGCGCTGTTTACAATCCCCGCCAGAGATGGCGAAGCAAGGCTAGTGCCGCCCACGATAAACCAGCCTCCGGGCCCTCCTTCAAAGTCATTACTGTCCCAAACCCAAGCCCCCGTATCGGGGTTGGAATCAAAGGAGAGGTCGGGAACGCCGCGATACGGCCCCACCTTGCTCGAGAGGGTGTTCTGGTAAGCCGGTCGACGTTCGAATGCGCTCAGGCCGCCTCCGGCTTCACCCCAAGTCAACTCGTACAGAAGATTGCCCGTCTGGGGACTACGGGCAGTGGTAGTTCCGCCGGCGCATACGACGTTTGGCGAAATACAGGGCCAACTAGTTCCAGGTACGTCGCCCGACGCGGCGAAGAAGACCACGTTCCGCTGGTTGAAGTAGGAGTCAAAAATCGTTTCGCCGGAGAACTCGCCGCCACCCCAGCTCATCGAAACTTCGCCGGCGCCCTTGGGTGAGGGGCAGGGGCTTGGGGACCTACATTGCACCAGATGGGTGGCAACGGTCACGGCCGTCAACAGGTCCAAATCGCTGTTCGAATCAGCCTCCACCAGATAAATCGTGGCGTTGGGCGCCATGGCGTGGGCATACTCGATGTCCACTGACTCCTCAAGTTCCCAGCCCCCCGAGGGGTCCTCCGGTGGCTTGTTGCCGGAGGCATACACCACGCTGAGCGTGGAAGGGCCAAAGGGAAGGCCGAACTGCGCGGAAAAGTAAGCCAAGTCATCGGCTGCCAGCGGGTCGTCATAGGCATCGACGATCGCAATGGCTTGGCTGCCACCGGTGGGGCTGGCCGTGGTGGCGTTGGGGTTGCAGCCCGGGACGACGGAGACGAGCTTGTAAATACAAGCGAGCGACGCCGGCGTCTCGTATCCATACCCAAAAAACGGAGGTGCCTCTAACGGCCTCCCGCCGGCGGGTATGAGGACCTCCAGGTTGGTATGGGCCCGAAGACCCTTGTCCTCGGGTTTCCGTACGGAGGATTTGGGCCGGACCACTGTGCCGGCGCTGGGCGTTACCCCTCCTCCTACCAAAGTTGCCTCAATGTCCTGGCTATACGCGCAAGTGGCAAAGCCAATCAGCAGCAAGACCGTCACAATTGCGGGCGAGGCATTTGTGTGTTTCATTCTTTTGGCCCTCCTCTGTTTGAGAGAATCTTGCCCGCCGCCCACCAGCCACGCATTGCATCCGGAATATCAATCTGTGCGAAGCTGCCACTGGGTTGCGAGCAGGTGCCTTAACCACGCTGTCCTGGATCTAGAGCCCTCTCTTGCAACACACCAATGTGCCCAGCCTACAGCCAGGCTTACCGGATGTCAATCCCGGTTCCAGGTGACCCACTACCCACGGTGTAGTGTCGTGTCATTTAAGTAATTCGTCAGGGCACACCTTCAGGCGTGCCCCGCGAGGCGCGGGACACGGGACGGGCAGAGGGCGGGAGCCGCGATTTTGGCGGGGCTGAACAGGCTGCGGAAAAACATGTAGCGGCGACTTTACGTCGCCAGCGCCGGATNNAATCGCCGCTACGCTGTCTGTCAGGGGTTTTTCCGCAGCCTGTGAAGCCCGGCTCTTCCGGCTGCCCCCCAAAGCGTCCCAGCGTGGTGAGAAAATTGGACTAAGAGCGTGTGGGTTGCTAGAGGTTCACCCGGCGCAATTCATCTGCGGCGCGTTCCGGCAGGACGGAGTTGAAGGAAACCTCTTTGAGGAAGTAGGAGCGCGAGGTGGCGGGGCGGACGGGCGAGATTTCAAAGTGCCAGTGGAAATCCTCGAGCAGAGTCCGCCAGTGGTCGGTGCGTTCAAACTTGGCGTGCTGGTTGGGCGTGGTGTGCAGGACCAAATGGTAGTCCGGGGACACCGACTCCAGGCGGCGCACGATGGACTTGAGGAAGCGCGCCAAGTGCAACTGGCGGTCCCACGTAGTCAAATCCTCTTCCAACGCGCAGTGGTGCTCGATGGGAAGAATCCAGACCTCATAGGGCAGGCGGGAGGCAAAGGGGCAGAAGGCCATGAACTGGCTATCCCATTCGACCGTGCGGACTTGTTGGGCGAGCTCCTGCTTCGCAATGTCGCAGAGCAGGCAGCGCTCCTTCAGCGCGAAGTAGCGTCGCAACGAGCGCAGCTCATAGACGAGCTGACGCGGGATGAAGGGCGTGGCAATAATCTGCGAATGGGGGTGGTCCGAATCCCGCCCGGCCTGCTCGCCCTGATTGCGAAAGACGCTAACGTAGCGGAAGCGGCGGTCTTTCTTGAGGTCCGCGATGCGGGAAACGAAAGCCCGCAGCACCTGGGCCACGTTTTCATCGCTCTGCTGCGAAAGGCGCAGGTGATGGTGGGGGCTTTCGATCACCACTTCGTGCGCGCCCAGGGTTCGCATCTGATCGTATATGCCCTCGGCACGCCGCTGCGCGTCACCTTCAATCCGATAGAATGGATGCAAATGGGGCGTGACGCGCACTTCCCACCCCCCCTGGCCTTTCGCGTACGAATAGATAGACTGGGGCGTCAAAGCTTCCTGCCCCGGGCAGAAGGGACACGCGTTTAGGTTTGGCCGGGAAGTTTCGCCGTCCTCCTGGACGACCCAATTTTGCGAAATGGGATCCTTCCGAAGCTGCATTGATCCTCCAACCCACTGCCGCGATGGGGCGCGGGCGCGCCCGGCTGAAAACCTTAGCCGGGCTCTTCGTCCGCACAGGACTTCGCCGGCAGGTGCCACCCCCCTGCTGATTCATCGGCGGATTCGCGTTTGGTCTTAGCTCTGGGAGTTGCGGAAGGGGCTTGAGAGTTGAAACCTGCTATGGTTCCAGACCTGCCTCGCGTTACCCAGCTTCTAACAGGAAATCGTCGACGCCATCCACGGCTGCTATCAAAGGATTCTCACGTTCCTTGCCTATTAAACGTCGGTGGTTCTTTCCTGTCAAGCTTTCGTCCCGGTTGTCCAGTCCCAGGACGGGAATTCGCAGGCAGTGGGACTTGCTTGAGCAAGTGCGTATAATGGCTCAAAGAAAGTCTTCGGTGTAATTTAGAAGTTCGCGCTGAAGGGGTGGGTCTCGCGCAGGCTTTTTCTATGGCTTATTTTCTCGGGATCGACGGGGGTGGGACGCGGACCACGGCGTGGCTCGCGGACGAGACGGGAAAGGTCCTGGCGCGCCTCGAAGGGGGGCCCTCCAATCCTCTCAAAGTAGGCTTTATCCCGGCCGAGCGCGAGATTCTGCGCCTGACGCGCGCCGTTCTCCGCCGAGCAGAAATTCGCCAGGCAGCCCCGCGCCGCTCCCGCACGCCGATTCTCGAAGCCGTCTGCGCGGGCATTGCGGGCGTTGACCGGCGCGCCGTGCACCGTCCGCTTTTCACCTGGATGCGCCGGCACATTCCCGCGCGCCATCATCTGTTGACTTCCGACGCTGCGCTCGCGCTCGCCGCCGCGGTGGGGGATTCCCCGGGCATCATCGTAATCGCCGGCACGGGTTCCATCGCTTTCGCGCGCGATAATCAGGGGCGTTTGCTGCGCGCCGGGGGGTGGGGCATCCCCTTCGACGACCCCGGCTCCGGCTACGACCTCGGCCGCAGAGCGGTCGCGGCCGCGCTGCAGGCTTTCGACGGACGCGGCCCGCACACCCGCCTGAC
>PMYF01000836.1:0-345 GCA_003171295.1 Acidobacteriota bacterium
CCCGCCTATTTCGTAGAAGACCTGTTTCGTATCTTCTCTTGTGACGGGGGCAACGATCTTGCCACCATTTTTTAGATAGATAATATCTGCAAGCAGCAGGGAAGGGCAAAGCAAGAGGGTCAAGGGCAGAAACATCCGCACCCTCCAGCCTGCCGGGTGGTGCGCAACACCCCTGCGAGTGCGAATGTACTCTGCCATCCTCCCGGCATGATACAACAGCGCCCGGAGCTCCGTCGAGTTGAGGAAGCAGCAGCTTCCGCGCTACAGTAGGGGAAAGGAATTGGAATGAGGGGGTAACATGGTGTTCCTCGGAATCCATCCCCGACGATTCTGCGGGATAGGCGC
>PMYF01000836.1:396-8873 GCA_003171295.1 Acidobacteriota bacterium
GCTTTCCTGACGAAGGCCCAGGGCGAGGTCACGGGAGCCGTTTTTTCGGGAGAGGGCGAGATCCTGATGATCCCCCCCAACGCGGCGGAAAAGCGCAGCCTGGCGCAGTTCATCCAGGCTCCTATTCTGGAGGAAGGGTTCTCATCGGTTTACATGCGCTTCACGGATCAGACTGCCCAGGAATTGCTGGCCTTGTCACGGAGGCCTGATCCGGATGATCCCGAGCAACCCGATCAATTCGTGCAGGAGTGGGCCTCGCCTGCGCAAACCCTGGGGCAAGGGACTTCTGAGCGCATCCTCATGGATCTGCTGGGGGACCGCAGTCACCCCTACTTTTACGCGCGCGTGCAGGGGCTCAACCTGGGAGCGTTCCAGGTGATTGACGACGAGCGGGTGCCCGAGGCGTTCAGTGTGGGAGCGATTCGAAAGGTTGACTCCGAAGTGTTCGGTGACATCTGGTGCTCTTTTCCGACGCAAGCTTCGCAGGCGCGGGCGGCTGCTTTACGCGAAGGTGTGGTGAAGGTGCTTTCCTATGCGCTGGACATCCGCATCCATCCGGACCGCAGCCTGGAGGGTCGCGCTGAGGTTCAGCTTGAATCGCGTTCTGCCCAAAATCGCCTCATTCCTTTTGGGCTTTCGCGCTGGCTTGCGGTTTCAGGAATCGAAGATGATCGGGGAAGGCGTGTGGCGGTGGTGGAGGACCTCTTGCCGAAGGGGTCGCCGGCGGAGGCGCGAGCTTACGATCAGGTTGATGTGGTGCTCCCTGAGCCTTATCCGGTAGGTGAGCGTTTTCGCCTGATCTTCAAGTATCACGGCAATGTCATTGCGGATGTTGGCAACGGCGTGCTCTACGTGGGCGCCCGGGGAAGCTGGTACCCGAATCTTGGTCTGGGTAACCCGGCTGTTTATGACCTGACCTTCCACTACCCGGAAAAGCTGACGCTGGTGGCAACGGGCAGTCGCGTCGAGGAGAAATCATCCGAGGGTTGGTCGGAGAGCCGCTGGCGCTCGGATGGTGTCTTCCGGGTTGCGGGATTCAATCTCGGCCCCTACATTTCTGCCGAGCGGCGCGCGGGCAAGGTGCAAGTGAAGGTTTATGCAACACGCGAAGCGGAAAGTGCGCTCGAGAAGCGACGGGCCGGGGCCGGAACTCCACCCGTGATCATCCCCGGACCTTACGGGGAAAGACCCTCAATTCTCCATGCGATTCCGAAACTGCCGCCGCCCCTCTCCCCCGCAGCTCTCCTCGACGACATCGCAGAAATCGCCTCTGCTGCGGTGGAATATTTCACCAGCCTGTTCGGGCCTTTTCCCTATCCGCACCTGGCGGTTTCGCAGGTGCCGGGGAACTTTGGCCAGGGCTGGCCGGAGCTGGTGTATTTGCCCACCCTCTCATTTCTTCCCAAGGCGGACCGTTCTGAGCTGGCTCTTAACCCCAAGGGTGGAGATCCCCTGGGGCCGGTCGTCGTCGCGCACGAGGTTGCACACCAGTGGTGGGGGAATCTCCTGGGCTGGGACACCTACCACGACCAGTGGCTTTCGGAAGGGCTGGCCAGCTATGCGGCGGCGCTATTCCTGGCCCGGCAAAAGGACGGCGACCGGCAATTCCGCAACCTGCTGCACCTCTATAAGGAAGACATGCTCGCCAAAACCGGTGAAGGGAAGACGATTGAATCCGGCGGGCCGATCTGGCTCGGGCAAAGACTCTCGAGTTCCCACGATCCCGAGGGATACCCTAACATCGTGTACAAGAAAGCCTGCTGGGTCCTCCACATGTTGCGCGGGTTGATGATCGATCCCAAGACGGGATCGGACGAGCGATTTTTCCGCCTGCTGCGCGACTTTGTCAGCCGCTACCAGGGCCAGTCGGTCTCGACGGAAGACTTCATCCAGCACGCCGCGAAGTATGTGACGCCGGAAAGCGATCTGGAGAGGAACCACAAGCTGGATTGGTTTTTCAACGAGTGGGTTTACGAAACCGGGGTTCCCACTTACCACCTCGAGGCGGGCGTCCGCGAACTCGCCGCCAACAAGTATCTGGTGCAGGGATCGATCGCACAGAACGATGTCCCTCGCGACTTCGAGATGCTGGTTCCTGTGGTCGCGATCTACGCCAAGGACCGGCGAGTCACGCTCGGGCGGGTAGCCGTCAGCGAGAACGGCGCCCGCTTCAAGTTCACCACGACGCGCAAGCCTTCGCGCGTTGTCATTGATGATGAAAACCTGCTGGCGGTGGTCCATTGAAGGCACCAGCCGAAGCTCCCGCTCCTCCGGCTGACTCTGCTGGGCAGGAAAATCCTATCCCGGTGGCCAGTGAAAGGCCCGGCCTCCCAGCACATGGACATGCAGGTGAAACACCGATTGCCCGGCCCCCGCGCCGTTGTTGATCACCGTGCGATAGCCCTGCGCTTCCAGTCCTCGCGCGCGGGCGAGTTGTGCCGCAACGAGGAAAAGATGGCCCAGCAAGGCCGCGTCTTCCGCCTCGGCCTCCTGGAGCGAGGGTAGGTGTTTGCGGGGAAGCACCAGCAGGTGGACCGGCGCCTGCGGGTGAATGTCTGCGATCGCCACGGCTCGGTCGTCTTCGTGAACGATCTGGGCGGGAGTCTTGTGGTCAATGATTCGGCAGAAGAGGCAATCCAGCACTAGTTCATCCTGACGACAAAGGTTTCCATGGCCGGGTTCTCTCGACGGAGTTGCTGGGCAAGTTCGCGCGCCGCGTCCTCTGAACTCTCACTTCCCACCCGCACGCGATAGAAGGTGCCATCGCCGCGGTCAAAGCCTAGAATCACCACCGGCCAGTGGCGTGTTTCAATCAGGCTCTTCATGCGGTCGGCGTTGCGGCGATCGCGGAAAGCGCCCACCTGCACGGCGAAGATTCCGGGTTCGGAACTGGCGCTGCGTCCCACAATCTCCAGCCGGACGGGCGCAATACCCGACATCCCCATGGCCTGGGCCGCGGAGAAAGAGAGATCGATGATGCGCCCCTCGATGAACGGGCCGCGGTCATTGATGCGCACCGTTACGTCGCGGCCGTTCTCAAGGTCGTGGACGCACACAACGGTCCCGAAGGGCAGGGTGCGATGGGCGGCGGATATGCCGTACATGTTGTAGATCTCGCCGTTCGCCGTATGGCGACCATGATAGGGATGGCCGTACCAGGAGGCGATGCCCTCCTCGTCCTGGATAATAGGCGCCGGAACAGGGGCGGGGCGCGGGGAAGGCGGTGTGGTCGGGGTCGGCGTCGTCGCCGGGATCGCCGGGGTGGGAAGAATTGGGGTGGTGGGAGCAGGGGGCGGAGTGGCGCGGGCGGCGGGCCCGATCTTGTGGCGGTGCAAACAGCCCGTGGCGGAGAGAAGCAACCCTAGGACCACGCCGATCCCTATTGTGATTCGCAAAATATCGTGACCACCGCGGTTGTAACGGCGGCCGGTGACTGCCGGTCGTGGGGCGTTCCCGCCCCGGGGAGCAGGCGCCAGGCACTGATCCATGGAACAGAGGTCACTGTATTCTGCGAACCTCTCTAGAGCGCGGTAATGCGATCTCGCCTGGCGTGGTTTCATCGAGTAAGTCAGCAGCGGTTCAGCGTTTCGCCTTTTCCAAGCGCTCTGCCAGTTTCGCCAGATGGCCGGAGGTGCGACGTAGGAACTCCGCCATCTCCTGGCGAGTTTCGGGATGGATTTCCTCATCCAGGAACTTCCGCAGCTTCGCGAGTTCGCGATCCAGCGTGCGCCCGGCGTCCTCAAATTTCATGGTAATGCTCCACTCCCCTTGCCGCTATTCTAATACGAGCGCAGCAACAGATGCTGTAAATCCTGAGCAGCGTTCCCGAAACTGCCTGCACAACCTGCGCTCGCCGCAGTGGCCGCGGGCGCACGGGGCACGAGAGCAGGTGCAGGGGTTACGATGACAAGCCCGCCAACATAATATCTCCAATTACGATTGAATGAGTCAAGCTATCGGCGGCGGAGAAATGAAATCTCTGCGAGCTCCGCACCTCAGATATAATTCCGATGGGAGTCCAGGAAAGAGGGCTTGAGCATGGCATTACCACCCAAACTGTGGTTTCAGTGGCAACGGTTGAAGAAGTTCTTAACATCGTCTTTCGGCACGCCGGGGAGTTCACCCAGCAATTCGATGCGCATGTGCCCGCATTGCCGCGCCTTGATCGACCGCGATGCCTCCGTGTGCCCGTTCTGCGGAGAACGCGCCGGGCCGGTGCGCGCTCGGGGCAGCACCGGCACACCGGGACGCGTGCTGGGTTTCATTCCGGTTCCCACCACGGCATCCTCCGTGGTCGTGGTGGCGAACCTGGTGCTCTACGCCATTTCCTGGTACATGACACAGAACACGGCGTCAACCCAGTTGTACGGAGCGCCCGCGATGGGCGGCATCAACGGGGAAGTATTGTTGCGGCTGGGCGCCAAGGCCCCTTACATCTTGATGGGCCAGTGGTGGCGGCTGGTGACGGCCATTTTCCTGCACGCCGACTTGCTCCACATCGGGATGAATTTGTGGTGCCTGGTGGACCTGGGCCCGCAGGTGGAATCCATGTTCAACGCACCCAAGTTCACCGTGCTCTATCTGGCAACGGGAGTTGCAGGCTTTTTGCTGAGCCTCTGGTGGAGCCCCTTCGGAGTTTCGGTGGGAGCGTCGGGAGCCATCCTGGGACTGGTGGGAATCTTGATCGGCGTGAGCTTCCATCACGGACATTTGGGAAAAGAATATCGCAGCCAGCTCTGGCGCTGGGTGATCTACATCGCCATTTTTGGAATCTTCTTCCGGGTCGATAACGCCGCGCACTTTGGCGGGCTGGCAAGCGGCTTGGTACTCGGTTACTTGATTCCGGAAGGTGAGCCGGCTACGCGCCCCAGCGAGAATTTGTGGAACGCGCTCGCGGTGCTTTCCGTCCTGATCATTGCGGGGTCATTTGTCCTGATGGCCATGCAGCTTGGGCAGCCGCTCCGCTAGAAGGTCTCCCACGCACGAGCCAACGAGTATCCCCTCAGGCTCAGACGGACGCCGCCAGGGTGCGCTGGTAGAACGGCAACGCCGCGACTTCCGCCGTGACGCCGGAAACGAAAGCGAGGGGGGCGCCCGGCTCGGAAACCTCGCGGCGCACGTAGGCGAGGGCAAGGGTTTTGCCGAGCGTCGGTGAAACGCAGGAACTAGTGACTTCGCCAACCTCTTTTCCCCCTGCGACTAACTTCTCACCGGGCTGCGGTGCCTCGGCCGCATTCACGATCAGACCCGTCAGTTTCCAGTTCACGTGGCCGCGGCTGCGCGCGCGCTCCACAATTTCCTGGCCGACGTAGCAGCCCTTATTGAAGCTGAGGGCGTTCCAGAGCCCGGCTTCCAGCGGAATCACGTCTTCCCCCAATTCCTGCCCGTAACGAGGAATGCCGGCCTCAATGCGGAGACTCTCCAGCGCTTCGCAGCCACAAGGCAGCATGTCGTAAGTCGGCGCCTGGCCGCAGGCCGCCCCCCAGACGGCTTCCATTCCTCCGGCGCCCACCCACACCTCATAGCCTTCCTCGCCTGTGCTGGAGGCGCAAACCACGCGAACGGGAAAGCCCGCGTAGTTCGAAGCCAGGTGGTCGAACTCCTGCATGGGGGGCAAGTCGATGTGCAGCGTCTTCTCGAGCAGCGGGCGAGCCTGCGGCCCCTGGAACGCCAATCCGTAGAGGTCGAGCGGCTCAATCTCGACTTGGTCAGCGATGATGTAGCGGCGCAAACTCTGCATGGCTTTTTCGCGCAGGTCGGCGTCAGTATCGATGAGGAAGCCGTCCTCGGCGCAATACAAGCGCAGGTCCACCAGGATGTGCCCTTGCGTCGAGAGAAGTGTGGCGTAGGTGCCCTGGCCCGGCGAGAGCTTTTTGATGTCGTTGCTGACCAGGCGTTGCAGCAGGCGCGCGTGGTCGCGGCCCTTCATCCGGAACTTGGCGCGAAAGGAAAAATCGAAAAGCCCGGAGGTGGCGCGCACGGCCCGATGCTCCGCCGCGGGCGCTGTGAAACGCCCGGGAACTGACGCGCCGTGATATTCCGTGAGGACCGCCCCTTGCGAGACGTGATAATCAGCTAGAGGAGATTTGAAGGCATCAGGCATGTTGGAAGAATCCAGAAAGGAGAATTAGCAGTTTGTTGAAAAACATTCCGCAGTTGTCATGATGAGCCCTTCGCCGTCATCCTGAGCGCAGCGAAGGATCTTGCTCTGGGTTCTTGCCTGAAAGAGCCTAACCAAGGCGAGATGCTTCGTTGCGCTCAGCATGACAAATGCCGCTTGATAGCAGCCTGCTAGAGGAACCCCAGTTGCAGCTTGGCGGCTTCCGACATCATGTTCTTATCCCAGGGCGGATCCCACACAATTTCGATCTTGGCCTCCTTAACCCCCGGAATGACGGTGATCTTGTCTTCGACTTCGCCGGGAAGCGTGCCCGCCACCGGGCACCCGGGCGAGGTCAAGGTCATCTTCACGTGGACATGACCGGTGGTTTCTACCTTAACGTCGTAGATCAGGCCGAGGTCATAAATGTTAACAGGAATCTCGGGATCGTAACAGGTGCGCATCTTCTCGACAATTCTGTCCTGCAGCGCGACAACTTCCGAGACGTTCAACGTGGGTTGCGGTGAAGGGGTCTGCTCTGACATATCTGATCACTCCGTACTGGCGACGTCCTGCTTGTCCTTGAGCGCGCTGCGCAGCGTGTGCCAGGCCAGCGATGCGCACTTGACGCGCACGGGAAACTGCGAGACGCCGGAGAAGACTGCCAGTTTTCCGAGCGCGGGCGTCGGCGCGGATTCCTCGGGGTGGCCGGTCACCAGGTTATGAAAGGCCTGGAACAGCGCTTCCGCCTCAGCCCGCGTTTTACCTTTCAAGGTCTCCGTCAGGATGGAAGCAGAAGCTGTGGAGATTGCGCAGCCGCAACCCTGAAAGCTGATATCGACGATGCGGTCATCCACGAGGTGCACGTAGAGGGTGACTTTGTCCCCGCACAAAGGGTTGTAGCCATCCGCGCAATGGTCGGCACTCTCGAGGATATGGAAATTCCGCGGCCGCTTGCAGTGATCGAGAATGACTTCCTGATAGAGCGTGTCTAGGTCCGACATGGATTTCAATAGTTCCTTTGGTCTTAGTATCAGGCAAACATCGCCTTTACCCGCTCCAGTCCAGCGGCCAGGGCATTAATTTCCTGCTTGGTGTTGTAAAAAGCCAGGGAGGCACGCACCGTGGCGGGCACGCCGAAACGCGCCATGACGGGTTGCGCGCAGTGGTGGCCGGCGCGCACGGCAATGCCCTCCTGGTCGAGTATCGTGCCGACATCGTGCGGGTGAATGCCCTCCACCACGAAGGAGAGAACCCCGGTCTTCTCGCGGGCCGTGCCGATCAGGCGCACGCCGGGAATCTGGCCAATGGCCTCAATGGCGTAGGCGAGCAGCGCGTGTTCGTACGAGGAGATATTCTCCATCCCCACCTGGGTGAGGTAGTCAAGGGCGGCGCCCCATCCGATTGCCCCGGCGATGTTGGGTGTTCCCGCCTCGAATTTGTTCGGAATGTGATTGTAGATGGTCTTCTCGAAGGTCACGGAGAGAATCATGTCGCCGCCCCCCTGGTAGGGAGGCATGGATTCGAGCAGACTGGCCTTGCCATAGAGCGCGCCAATGCCCGTCGGCCCGAAGATCTTGTGCCCCGAAAGCACGTAGAAATCACAGTCCAGAGCCTGCACGTCGACCTTCAGGTGCGGGGCAGCCTGCGCCCCATCGAGGAGCACGGGAATGTTCCGCGCATGTGCCATTTCCACAATCTGCCGGACGGGATTGATGGTGCCGAGCGCGTTGGAAACGTGGGCGACGCTTACCAGGCGCGTGCGGGCGGTCAACAGTTTTTCAAATTCTTCCAGCATCAACTCGCCGCGGTCGTTGATGGGTGTGACGCGCAGGTGCGCCCCTTTCTCCTCGCAGAGCATTTGCCAGGGAACAATGTTCGAGTGGTGCTCGAGAGCGGTAATCAGGATTTCGTCGCCGGCCCCCACGTGCTGCCGTCCGTAAGTCTGCGCCACCAGGTTGATACCTTCTGTCGAGCCGCGCACATAGACGATTTCGCGCGGGTCGCCGGCGTTCAAGAAGCGCTGGAGCTTGCTGCGCGCGTCCTCGTGGGCCTGGGTGGCGCGCTCGCTGAGCTGGTATACACCGCGATGGATGTTCGCACAACCCTGGGTGTAGAAGTGCACCAGAGCGTCGATGACCACCTGCGGCTTTTGGCTGGTGGCGGCGTTGTCGAGATAGACGAGCGGTTTCCCGTAGACCTTTTGCTTGAGGATGGGGAAGTGCTCGCGGATTTTCCGCACATCGAAACCGGGGGCCGGTACTTCGCGCCCCGCTGCAAGGATAACGTCGCGAGTGGTCGCCATCACGCCTCCTGGGCGGGCTGGGTCCTGGCCAGCCGCGCATACAGCCGCTCCGCGAGCCGCTCGCGCAGGGGT
>PMYF01000278.1:0-12390 GCA_003171295.1 Acidobacteriota bacterium
TTCTCGAAGTCCCTGGATACCGCCTCCTCCACTCGTGACGGCGGTGCAGGCGGTTGGGCAGCCCAGGGGACTCCCTCCCCGTTCGACCGCAAGAGGCTGGATTATGGACCCTCCGTGTTCGACGTTCGCCAGAACCTGGTCAACAGCGCTCTCTACGAGTTGCCCTTCGGGCACGGAAAGCACTGGGGCCAGAGCTGGAGTGCTCCCGCGGACAAGCTGCTGGGCGGCTGGCAAATTGGCGGCATCGGCATCATCCGCGGTGGTTTCCCGGCCTCGTGCCTGGTCGACGTGGGCCCTGCGATTGACAACGTCGCGTACGAAGTCGACTACTGCAACCCAGCGGCGAGCGTGAACCCCAATAGCGGGCCGCGCAATATCCATCAATGGTGGGACCTCTCGTCCTACCGCATTCCCAACGATTCTGAAGTCTTCGGCTACGTAGGCAAAGCCACCCTGCGGGGGCCGAACTTCATGACCTTTGACTTCAGCGCCATGAAGACCACCAACCTTACAGAAAAGTTGAAGCTGCAATTCCGGTTCGAGGCTTTCAACCTGTTTAACCATCCGGTGTCCGCATGCCGGTAACCGTCCTGGATTACTACCCCAACCTTGACTCATCCGGACGCCCCATCCCCCAATTCATCGGGAACTCCGACTTGGGCAGCTACTACGGCACCATAGGCACCACTGCAACCTCCATGCGCCAGTTGCAGTTCGCCCTGAAGTTGCTTTGGTAGGAGGAAAGCTTGCGTTTCTCACTTGGCCGGGGCACCGCAGGTTGTGCCCCGGCTTTTTCTTCCTGCGGTTCGCGAGCCTGCAATTCATCTGCATCGCGCCCGTGGGCGATATGTCACATACCCCTCAGGATGGCGCCTTCGAGCGGCGGTTGCACCGGTTTGTCTCCGATGCGAATATGGGGAGCTGCCGCTTCGGACCAAAGGGTACGAAAAGCTCATGAAAGTTCTTGCATACAAGGGAGTACACGGGCGCTTGCCAATCCTCCTGCTAGCGCTGTCGCTATCCTGGGCGCACCCCGCCTTGCCTCCGGACGAGTCGCACCACACAGGAGTTCCCGCCGAAGAGCTTTTTCGAAACGCGCAGGAATCAGCACGCCGCGGAGACTATGCACAGTCGGAGAGGCTGTACCGCCATTTGCTGGCGGTTGACCCTACGATTCTAGCTGCACGCGTAAACCTCGGCTTGGCGTGCTATTGGCAGCGCAAGGATCATGTGGCCATCGACGAATTGAAGAAGGCTCTACAGCTCAATCCTCATGAGTACAGCGCCTTGCTGTTCTCCGGACTCGCTTACCTGGATTTGGGTGAATATGACCTGGCACAAAACCAGTTGTTCGCGGCGGCCCGGGTGAAGGATACGGAACCCCTCTTGTTCTGGGCTCTGGGCAGCGTGGCCATGACTCACGGCGATGCTGACAATGCCGTCTACCTTCTGGAACGGAGCGTGGCACTTGACCCCAACAATGTGCAGAGCGTATGGCTGCTGGGCCAGGCTTATGCGCGCCTGGCGTACAGGGAGGGAAAGCACCCCGAGGCGCCTGCGGACTATGCTGGCCTTGTCGAGAAGACGCTGCAATGGCTGGAAGCGCGCCAACCGGATTCCCCGCCCGTTCATGTGCTCAAGGGCGACGTTTTTGTTGCCCGCAAATTAACCCTCGCAGCCTTGGCTGAATATAGGCGAGCCCAGCAACTGGATCCGAACTGGCCGGACATTCATCTCCTCATCGGCTCGTTACTAGGTTTGCTGGGCGAATGGGATGAGGCCTTGGCTGAATTGCAGTTGCAATTGCGGGTCTCCCCTGACGATACGCGTGCGTTCACGGAAATGGGTAGCGTTCTCTGTCGCGCGGGGCGATACCAGGAAGCCTTACCGGCCCTACAGAAGGCGCTTGGCCGGGACCACAACAACTACGAGGCTGCGTACCGGTTGGGCCAGGTTCACGTGAACCTCGCTGAGTACGCGTCGGCCATCGCGCCGCTCCAAAAGGCGACGCAGCTTGAACCGGGAAAGAGTGACCCCTATTACCTTCTTCACCGTGCCTACCGGGCATTGCAGCAGCCGGAAAAAGCTGACTGGGCCCTTCAACAGTTCACTCAACGCAAAGCAGGAGGCCAGTGAACTCGCCGTCATGGGAGTGCTCCGCGTTCACCTGGTCGAGGGCTCCGGATTCGGCTTCGTCCATGCCGAACGCCGGAAAAGGCGAGCCCGACCCGCACCTATTCGACAAGCGGCGTGACTGCGGACCTTCCGTGTTCGATGTGAACGAACGCTCAACTGACAGCGCTGCTCCCCGCAGAGCTGCACCAGCCCCAAACTCGCTTCCGCGATTCTGGCGGGCGAAATGACACACGCCACCGCGGGTGCCCTGTGCGCGACAGGCTCCCTTGTAAGTGCGCCTGAGAGGGTGCAGGCGAAAAGGGGAAGTCACACGGGGAGGTAGGCAACCCCGGGGCGGGCCGCGTTACTAATTTCGACACAGCGAAGCAAGTGGGCGTGCACCTCCCGCGTCATCGCGATGAACTCCACGGCCATCCCGACATTAGGCTCCACGCGGCGCACAATGGACTCGACTTCAAGGGATTGGGAAATTTCCCCACCGCACAAGTGCAGCCGGATAGTCCGGCCCACCGGGAAGGGCCGGTCGTCCTCAATGAAGGCCCCAGTGGGGCTGAGGTCCCGGAGGACCGAGCGCAAGCCTGGGTATTCCACGATGATGGCCTGGTGGGGAACGATGCGGAGCGAACTGCGACGCTCGGACTCTGGCGTGGGTTCACTCGCGTCGGAGACCCCAGCAGTCTCCATGGTTGCGGCAACGCCGAGCCGGCGTTCGCGAATCTCACTGCGCACAATGCGGCCCCCACAATCGAGTTTGAGTGGGTCGCTGCCGGTCAGTTCACTCGGGAACACGATCGCGAAGCTGACGGGCAGCCGGGGCGAAAGCGGGCTCTCAAGAAAACAGTAAACCCCGTTGTGGGAAACATCGCGCGTGGTTCCGCGCGTGCGGTGGATTTCGTCGTCGGAAGAGAGCCACTCCAGGCAGATGGGCAGGACCAACGGCAGCCGCGTTGCGCTACGCCGCTCGGGGTTGAGAGTTCGTGGCATGCGTGTCATCTCCGTGGGTCGCCGGCGGCCCGAAAGATGCGAGGAACCCGGCCATGTCGCCGTAGGCCTTTTCCACGGCATCTACGACGCTCGGGAGGAATTGTTTTCCGCGGCTGCGGCGAATCGCTTGCAGGGCTACGTCCAGCCGCTGATAGTTCCGATAGGTGCGCCGGGAGCAGATAGCGTGGAGCGTGTCGGCCGCGGCGACGACGTTGGCTTCCACCCGAACCTCCGTCTCACCCAGCGGGTAGCCGCCACCGTCGGGGCGTTCGTGGTGGCGCAGGCAAACGGAAGCAATCTCCGGGTTGATCGGGCAGACGATACGGAAAGAGTGGTAAGGGTGCTGCTTTAGAATCAGCCACTCCTGGCCGGTCAGGGGGCCGCGCTTGGTGAGGATCCGATCCGGAATGTGAATCTTGCCGACGTCATGCAGCAGCGCCGCCAGACCCACATCGATGCCCAGCACGCGTCCGATCTTCTCCGTAATCTTCTGCACGGACCGGCAATGACTGGAGGTATATTGCTCTTTGGAATCCAGGGCCATGGTCAGTGATTCCACCATACGCGTCAGGCCCTGGATGCTCTGCAACTCTTCATAGAGTTGGGCGAAGCGCACAATGGCCCAGTGGACGAGGTCGTCGGCTTCGACAAAGCTGCCCAGCACGTTGGGCAGACGCTTGGCGGTGTCTCGGAGGGCGTCGAAACCCTTGATGAGCTGCCAGCTCCGGAAGCCCTCGCGGCCCTGCCGCAACACCACATGCGAGAGGTAGCGCTCCAGCCAACTGCGGTCGCCCTCCCCGGCCTTCTCCATGGCCTCCAGGCAGCGCTCGGCCATGCGCTCGAGTTCATACAAGGAACGGGAACAATACGGAGTGTCGGAAAGCTCCTTCAGCTTGGTGGCGTAGACACCAATGAAGAGCTCCCGCTCTGGACAGTTACGCGGGGTCTGCACGGCAGCTTCCTCTTCCCCAGTTCAAAAAACCCCGGCAGGTAGCGTGCTCTCCCCATATTCAACGAGCCGCCGCAAGCCGAAGCAGCAAAACTCAGCACACGCGAAAAAGTCGTGTCGATGCACGTCAAGATAGCTGTCACCCAGGTCAATGTCAATAGGATTGTAGCCTCATATACTATCTGAGTATTGCTGTGATAATACTATCCGGGTCGAGGATTTTCCTGGTCTGAATGGATCGCATCTTTCTTCAAAGTGCCTTTTGTCACTCGCCGTCTCCCCGTCTTTCAACAGAACCTCAAGGTCGCAGGCGCGAGCGCGGCATTTCTAAAAGCGCTGCACGCGACCTACATGTTTGACCCCAAGAACGCGAGGAATAAGCGGAATTACGAGCGACTGTTGCCGCAGGTGAATCAATGACGAATAGCGCAGGCTTGGTTTTTCGGGTCTACGGTTCTTCGTTGCGGGGATTCTTCCTGGTAAGAGCCGCGGACCGACAGGTCCGCGCTTGATGATTATTGAGAGGCCAGTTCCCAGTGCGTCAGAACTCAATTCGCGCCTGAAATGCGATCATGCGAGGCGAGTTGTCTCCACCCAGGCCCACGCCGAGCAACCCTGTCGGCGGAGAGGTGGCGTAAGTGAACGCACCAAATCCCGTTTGAGTAGACGGTTTTCCTGGAACCCCAGCCAATACCATGCTGGGGAGTCCGAAATTCGGATGATTAAACACATTGAAAAACTGAGCTTCCACCCGCAGCTTGGCGCGCTCGGTCAAGGGGAACCACTTGGTAAGGTAGAAGTCGCTCCAGAAGAAGCCGGGCCCGCGCAGGGCGTTGCGGCCGAGGTTTCCGAATTGGCAGGTCTTCGGGCTATCTCCGCCAAGACAAGCGCCGGCGCTAGGGTCAACGGCGGAGGCAAAGGCATTGGGATTGAGCCACTGGATAGTGCCGGGTTGAGTCACACCGGCAATGAATTGGTGCTCATACAAGGGCACACCAGGGACGGCGCTGGCGAACTGCGGCCCACTACCCTGGACAATGCCATTTCCATTAGCGGAGTACGGCGTGCTCAAGACGAAGAACGGAATACCGCTGTGCGAAAAGGCGGTTCCCGAAACTTGCCACCCGTTCAGCGCAAACCCCAACCGGCGGCTCCGGACTTTAATCGGCAACTCATACACGTACTGAGCGTTGAGGTTGTGCCGGATGTCGTAATCGCAAGGGCCATAGTCCCGAGACAGCTCTCCTGGCAGAGGAGAGAGAACCGCGCCGGCGGAGAACTGCAGGAATCCGCCATTCGAGACAGTGTCCATGCAGCGGCTCCAGGTGTAGTTTACTTGTCCTTGCAGACCGTGCCCAAGGCGCTTTGTGCCGGTCAGTTGAAGGCCATGGTAGTGACTGTTGGCGCCGGTAGAAAATTGTGTAACCGCGCCAAACCTCGGGTCAGCCGAATGGGCGTAGGGGAACGGCGCAAAACAGCCCTCGCAGACTGTTTGATAGCCGTTTACTTGCGTTAGATACGGTTGATTCACGGCGCGCGTGCCGACATATTGAGCCCGCATGCTTCCCGTCACTCCGAACTGATGTTCGATCCCAAGGCTCCATTCCATGAAGTACGGTGCATGAAGCGCACCATCGGGCACCGCGGTAATCGCGACTGGGGGAAGGCACGTTGTGGGTTTCGCCTGTGGAGACGCGCAGGAGAGCCAGCCCTGCGAGAATCCCAAGCCGAAGGCCTTATTGGAGGCAATCGTTGCGTCGACGGCGTTGTTCGGCACTCCCGATGCGATAGCGGTCCCACCCACCGTGCCAAGCAGCCCGCCTTGGAAGGTCCTAACGGACGGTGGATTGGCGCCGATCGTATCAGCAACACTGCCCGGCAGAATATCGCTGAAAAGGCCGAAGCCGGCCCGTATCACGGTATTAGGCTCATACTGCCACGCGATGGCTGTTCTCGGCTGCAGAATTGCCCATGGCGTGGAGGAGAACAGATTACCGAGATGAGTCTGAATGGCGGCGTTCAACGGCTGATTGACATCATGGGAGATCGAGCTGAAGGAGCCGCGAAGACGCGCAACACCGTAATGCGGATTCAAAGGATTGGAATTCAGCGTGTCCCGAACACCGAACGTCCAGGTAAGCTTCGGAGTCACTTTCCACGTGTCTTGTGCATAGAGGTCGAAATTGAGGAAGTTGAAAGGTTGGTTCGCGGCAAGGGGAAAAGTCTCCGTTGCGGTCGAGGCCACTCCGTAAATGAATTGCGGCAAAGTGGTGTAGGTCACCGTGGGGACCGTGCCTTCCCCGAAGTCATAGTCATTGAGGCGGAGAATTCGAGTATTGGTGCCAAATCTAAATTCGTGCGACCCACGGCTCCAAGCCAAATTGTCATTAATAAAGAACCGTGAGGCGCGCCTTCCTTGGACCCAGGTGTTGTCGAGCCCTCCGACTGTCGTGAACGGCGCATTTGCACCACCGCCCTGTAAAGCAATCGGAAAGGCGGCAAGCGTCTTCTGGAAGTCGTTTGGCCCGAACAAGCTTTCATACCAGGAAAAACCGGGATTGAAATAGTTCACCAGATTCTGAGAGAAAATGCGCGTGTACCCAGCCGCAAAGGAGCAAAGCGGCTGGGGGGAAATCGCATTGAAGAGCGGACTAATCGGGTCTGTGTAGGCCGCTTGCAGGCCGTTGTCGGTCTGAAAGCGAAACCAGGTGACATTGTTCTGGTTGATGTTGTGATCAATCCGAACGGTCTGTACCTGCTCATGGTCGTCGCTGGAGTGCGACACGCTTTGCCGATTGGCACAGCCATTCCCATTCGGCGGATTACCTGTCATTGGTGCACCGCTTGAACCGAAAGGACATCCGAGCACTGCCAGAGGTGTGCCATTGGTATTTCGGTATAGCGAGAACATCTTTTGATAGAAGGGCACCAATTGCGGCGCCGCTGGATAGCCTGACCCTGTTACGGAGTCCGTTCCCCCGAGCGGAAGTTGTTGCAGAACGTATTGCTGGAACGCGGTGGTTGGAACGGTCGTCGGTGTGACGATGGGTAACGCAATCCGAACCCATTCGCTGTCGAAAAAGAAAAACAGCTTATCGCGGACAATCGGGCCTCCAAGACTGCCTCCAAAATGATTTATCGTCGATCGCGGCTTATGGTTCCCCGGAGTGGCATTCGTGAAAAAATCCGCCGCGTTCAGCGCGGACCCATTCCACAGTTCGTAGAGGTTCCCGTGAAACCGGTTGGTGCCGGCCTTGGTGATGTAGTTGACCTGGGATGCTCCGTATCGTCCCTGGTCCACGGAATAGGAAAGGGTGTTGATCGTCACGTCCGAGATCGAATTCAGTCCCAGGACGAGGTTGGTCGAGAGGCCGCTATTCAGGTTGGTTAAAGGGTCGTTGGTTTCCAGTCCATCGACGATGTATCCGTTCGACAAGGCAGGCAAACCGTTGAATTCGACGTTGCCATACCCATTCGTCCCGCCCATGAAATCGTTGCCGCTCCCTGCCGTGTTAATAAGAGCGCCTGGGGAGAATTGCAGAGGGTAGGTTAAATCGCCGCCCGGATTCGGCAAGTTTTCCAGGGCCTGCGCATTCAGCGTCGTGGAGGTGTTCGCGTCTTGGAGGTTGATGAGCGGTGCTTTGCCGCTGACCTCAACAATCTGTCTTGACTGAGCTATCTTTAGCTTGAAATTCAAGGTTTGCTTCTCGCCCAGACCAGCGACTCGCTCACTCTGCTGGGCCTCGAAGCCTTCCGCTTGCACTCTAACCGAGTAAGCACCAGGTTTTAGCTGGGGGAAGTTGAACCGCCCTGCCTCATCGGTTTTGGCGCTGCGCGTTAGACCCGTTTCGCGACTCGTGATCGTCACACTGGCCCCCGGCACGGCCGCGTCGGTGGCATCTGTCAATTGGCCGACAATTGCGCTGGTGGTCTCCCCTTGCGCCAGCCCATCTGGCCGGTCGAGGAACAATGCACTCGTGATCAGAAGACTCAAAACAGCAATTCGTCGCATTTCCCAAAAACCTCCAACGGAAGTGGACTCGAGTGCACCCAGTCGCTAGCCGAAACCCCTCAACGACGCTTTACCATAGCTATCTTACATGTATTAACCATAGTTAACTGCCATAGGCGGGGGATGTCAAGTACATTGTGCATCTTGTGATTAAGCGCCTTCGGTAATACGATGGTACTTCCGTCCCGCGTCGCTCACATGACGAGGAAAGCAGGAACTGCAAAAGGTGGAGCAGGGTTGCCGACCATGAAACTCACGATATCAAAAGAGGATTACTTGAAGGCCATCGCGGAGGCACAGTCCGAACAGGACACCGTCCTTGGTGCGACGGTTGCTCGATGGCTAAGTGTGAGTGCGCCCGCCGTAGCTCTGGCTCTGAGGCGGCTGCGCAGAGACAAACTGGTAGAGGTTGACCGGAAGGGCCGAATCTCCTTGACGGCGGCAGGACGGCAGGTCTCGGATAAACTTCGGCTCCGGCACCACCTCGTAGAGCGAATGCTTCACGAGATGCTTGGAATGGAGTGGTACAAAGTTCACGATGAGGCTGAGCGCCTGGAGCACGCAATCTCGGAGGATATGGAACGAAGGCTAATCGACAGGCTCGGCTCAGACAAACCCTGTCCGCATGGCAACCAGATCAATAAGAGCCCAGCCGAGCGGCGCAAGTCAGGCCTCCAACTTCTATGGGAGGCACCTCCTGGGTCGATGGTCCGGGTTGATAGTGTTGACGAACGGGATTCAGGGCTCCTCGAGTATTTCGACGGACTCGGAATTCGGCCTGGCGTTCAGTTAAATGTGGTCAGCCCTAATTACGATGGTACGCTAGGTCTGCGTCTGGGCGACAGGCGCACCAACCTAGCGGAAGCCGCCGCCAGAAGGGTCTGGGTTTCAGCCACCCCAAAACGTTCGGAACGCGCTGCCTAAGCCCACTAATTACCCACCTCGATCTGCTCTCCTGATACTAGACCGTTACTGGAACACCGCTGACCCCCACCTTTCCCAGCTTGCAGCAGCGGTAGCGCATCTATAAGGTTGTGGGCTCCGTTCAGAGAAAACTGGCGGTCGGCTCTGGTACTGGGTTCGCCTTCAAGTCGGTGGCTAGGTTCCCCCCCCCGCCCTCCCCACCAGCAAGCCTGCTCGTCGGTCTGCAGCAAAGTCTTGCTAGCCCCAGTCATTTTTCAAATGACACCACTACCGGCGCGCAATCTCGGTGATAACTCGTTTTGAGGCAAACGGGGCTCAAAGTTGATCCCCGACGGGGATCGATACAATAGTCGGGGGCGTCGCCCCGGAAAGCCGGCTAGTCCTGCACCCCTGAGCCTGAAAGGGGCACATCCGGTTCGAGGCTGCCGCTGGGCAGCAAGCTCCGGCGGAGGACTCGATTGAAAGTAGTGGGTGTATACTCTCCGGCGCCGGACGGCCCAACGGGAGACGCTGGCAAACTCTGGATCACACACCACAAGGAGGTCGCAAATGCCAATGGATGGAATCACCCGCAGAAAATTCTTGGGCGGCACCGCGGCGGTAGGGTTGGGAGTGCTGGCCCACCCTGCCTTCGGCGGACGGGTGTTCGGAGCCAATGACCGTGTCGTGATGGGCATCATCGGCGCGGGAGGCATGGGCCGCGGGCACATGGACAACTTCAAGGATCAAGGCGTGGATTGGGCAGCGGTCTCGGATGCCTACGGGGTACACCTGGATGCCGGATTGGAGATTGCCGGCCCCCGGGCCAAGGGCTACACGGACCATCGGAGTGTGCTGGATCGGAAAGATATCGATGCGGTGCTGATTGCCACGCCGGAACACTGGCACCACAACCATTTGGTAGACGCCGTACGCGCCGGCAAGGACGCCTATTGTGAGAAGCCTCTCGCCTGGTCCATCGAGCAGGGCGCTGATATGGTTGCGGAAGTGCGCAAGACGGATCGGGTGGTGCAGGTGGGCATGCAGCGGCGCAGTTCCCCCATCTTGCAGGAGTGCAAAGCCCTCATCGACCAGGGGACGCTGGGAGAAATCAACCTGGTGCGCGCCGAGTGGTACTGGAACGTCAACATCCGCCTGCGGTCGGTGCTCCAGAATAAACTCGATTGGGAGCGCTTCGTGGGCCCCGCTCCCAAGCAGCCCTTTGATCCTTATCGCTTTCGCTTCTGGCGTTACTTCTGGGACTTCTCCGGTGGGAATATGACCGACCAGGGGACCCATCTGATCGACGTCATTCAGTGGTTGACGAACACGCCTGGGCCCACGGCCGCACAGTGTTCTGGCGCCGTCTATAAGCTGCAGCCCGCAGAGACGCCCGACACCTTCTGTGCCATCTTTGAATATCCCCGTTTCACCTGCACGTGGACGCTCACGTATACCAACGCTTTCCAGAATGGTTGGGGTATTGTCTTCCAGGGGCAGAAGGGGACTCTCGAACTGTGCGAGCAGGGTTACCGCCTCTACCAGGAACCCTGGGTGGGCAGCCGTTGGGTTCGTCCGGACCCCGTGAAAGAGAAACTCCCGGGCGGCGTTACGCAGACCGTGCCGCATATCAAGAACTTTTTGGAGTGCCTGCGCACGCGGCAGCAGCCCAACGCCACGATTGAAGTTGGTCATCAGGCGGTCCGCTCGCTCCACCTGGCCAATATCGCATATCACAAAAAGACCCGCGCGGTGCTGGGCGAGGACGGCAAGACCGTGACCGGGTAGCGCCCGGCTCGGGCTTCAGCCGGGCGCCTGGTTGGTGCAGTCGAAACGCCGGTCAGGCTGGTTTTATTGCCCTGCACAGCTTGGGGTCGGCTGCAACTCCGGGTTGCAGTTTGGTGAGGGGCGCAATCAGCCGTGGGTATCGTCGCGGCGTTCGGCGACGATGGTCACCTGCATATCGCGGGCCTGGCGGACGATGCGGTGTATGAGGTTTCGTCCCAGGAATCCCTCCCAAGGCGAATACTGCGGCCGCACCATGAAGATCTGGGTAATGCTATGAAGGCGGGCGAAGTCGATCAGAGTGCTGGTAATGTCCACGCCCTGCAGGACCCGGGTTTCGATGTGGAGGTTCCGGGCGAATGTGAGGTGGCGCTCGACGGCCTCGCGTTTGGCGCGCGGCAAGGCATTGAATTCCGTTTCGGCGTGGACGAATACGGCCAGGCAGTCGGCTTGGAGATAATCGGCCACCCTACGGCCGCGGCGGATGAGCATGGCGGTGGAGGGATGTTCCGTCACGTAGACCAGAATCCGATCGTTCAGAGTAGCGGAAACGCGAGGCCCTTCGCTCGAGGTCTCCGCCGGCGTAACCGGCGCCTGCGGGGTGGGATCGGATAGCGTCACCTGTCGAATCTCGACTTCATGGGCTGTCTGCCGCATGGCGATTTCGCGCAAGGCGACGAGCGTGGATTCTTTGAAAAAGTTCTGCAGCGCCTGTTGGGCTTTCTCCTGGGGGTACACCACTCCGCGTTCCAGGCGGTTGAGAAGGGCACGCGGGGTGAGATCGACCATGACCACTTCATCAGCCTGTTTCATGACCCAATCGGGAATGGTCTCGCGCATCCGGACGCCGGTCATGTTCCAGACTTGATCGTTCAGGCTCTCGAGGTGCTGGATATTCATGGTGGTCATCACATCGATTCCAGCCTCCAGCAGATCCAGGACATTCTCCCAGCGTTTCCCATGGCTTGAGCCCGGAACGTTGGTGTGGGGCAGTTCGTCCACCACGCAGACCTCAGGATGGCGTGCGAGGATTGCCTCCATATGCATTTCTTCGAAGACCGCCCCCCGGTATTCCATTTTGCAGCGCGGGATCAACTCCAACCCTTGAGCTTGGGCAATCGTATCCTTGCGCCCATGGGGCTCGAGGTAGCCGATCACGACATCGACGCCCTTTTTCACCAGTTCATGGGCGTCCGCCAGCATCTGGTAGGTTTTCCCAACNNCGTACGTCGATCCCTTCCGCGGCGCGGATGAGCCGATCCAACGGACCACCCAGAAAGCGATACCACCAGTGGTCCCGGCTGGAGTGGCCCGCGAAGATCTGCGTGATCCGGTGTGAGCGCGCAAATTCCATGAAAGTCTCTACCGGGTCGTCCCCGTCCAGGACCTCCGTCTGTGCTCCTATCAGCCGTGCGCTCTCCAGGCGTTCCTGCAAGAGGGTCTCATCCTTCTCGGAAAGCCGATCGTGGCGAACATATACCGTGAAGAGTTCCCCGTGGAACCGGTCGGCGTTGCGCCTTCCACTGGCGATGATGGCCGGAGCGTTCGCGCCCGGAGTAAGGCAGACCATGATCCGCTCCTGGGTACCCCAGAGCAGCTCAATGCCGTGGGCATGCAGGTA
>PMYF01000278.1:12489-17912 GCA_003171295.1 Acidobacteriota bacterium
TCGGCTACATGCTTGCCGGTAATCCTTTCCACATCATCACGACGCTCCTCGATATGCTGGAGGTTGAGGGAAGTGATGACCACGATTCCGGCCGCCAGGATTTCTTCCACGTCTTGCCAGCGCTGGGGGTTCTTGCTGCCCGGAGGGTTGTTGTAGGCGACGCCATCGACCAGACAGACTTGCGGATGCCTGCGGAGGATGGCTTCCACATCCATCGCCGCTCCGGCGCCGATTTTCTTGAGAGGAATGACTTCCAGGGTCTGCACCAGATGCGCGAGCTCGGTGGGCAGGTTCGCCTGAATGGCGCCCACAACCACATCCTGGCCCCGGGCTCGGCGCCGCCGGCCCTCATCTAGCATCCGAAACGATTTCCCCACCCCCGAGGCGTAACCCAGGAAAACTTTCAAGCGCTCGTGTTGGAGCTGTTCGTCCTGCGCGTCAATTCGCTTAAGCAGTAGCTCGGGGTCCGGTCTGCGGTCAAAGTCGATGGGCATACGCCCGAAAGCCTCCCGGAAGGCAGTGTACTATTGGAGGGGTCTGGCGACAAGGCGCGCAGGGACCCACGACTTCTGCCGCCCCCAATCCAGATTTCTCACCACGGAATTGGAAGGGCGGGCTAGGGAAGCCAGATGATGTCCCCGGCTTCCCCAAATCTGGTTGTTCACAACTAGAATTTAACCATGATGTCGATATCGATCAGGTTCTCGGTCCTGCGAAGATCCGGGTACCAGACGCCGCCGTCTCCGCTGCAACCCGCAATCGTTGGGGACGGCGTACCGTTGTTGCAGGCGTATTCGGTGGGGAAGCCGTTATTGCTGCCAGGAGAAGGCGTAATCCCCCCTCGACCCGACCAATACGGTACACTCGCGTGGCGATGATCAAACTCCCAGCGGAAAGTGATGTACTGCTTGGGCATCCAGTCAAAAGTGATTGAACCGTCCCAGGCTTTGAACTGGTCCCCAGGATTCTCCGTAAAGTAGGGTGAATTAAGCGCTGCGGAAGCGGCGCTTTCTCCATTGATGGGCGGGAGCAACACGAGATAGCGTCCCGGATTGTTGATCTGTCCGCCTCCGAGCGTCAGGCCGAATAGGTCCTTATGGAACCAGAAACGGTTGTAGACCATATAGCCGAGGAAACTCTGTTTGGGACCACCCGCAGTATTGCCGTGGCAGCTCACGCCACCGCCAAATTCACAACCCATGTCGCCGGTGAGGGAGAACGCCATCTTGTCCAGGGTTTTCTTAGGCTGGTCGTAGTATTTGACCTCGGCACTGTTGTCGGTGTGGATGCGGCTGCGGTTTGGTATGTACAGATCATCGTGGCCCAGACCGTAATTGTTGGAAATGAGGTTCAACCATGGTTTCGGAGTCCACTTAACNNATCTGCACTCGCATGCCGTTGAAGAACCATGGAGTATTGGAGGAAACGTACGAGGGCTGGTAGGCCCAATTGTCGAAGTTGTAGTAGCTGAATAGGCCGACATAGGACATGAAAATCCCTGCATCAACGTTAATCCCGTGTAGAACGTTGAAATGGTATCCCCCGTAGGCTTCCGAGACGTAACGGTAAGCATTGGCGAGATCCCATTGACCGTTTGCGGGGCTCGGGTCATTGCGCGGCGTCGTTACGGAATACATGCCAAACTGGGTCATCAACCGGGCCCGAACGTTGTCATAGTGAAAGTCGCCGCCGACGCCGAGCTGCTCCACCTGGACTTCGTTGGTGCGAAAGATTTCGCTCGACCCACCCATCGAGTGGTCTGTCGGATGGTTGAAATCGTAGGTATAGGTAACGTCAGCTCGGATTTCTGGTGTGAAGAATTTCGAGTCCCAAAAAATGTCTTTTGTGCGGGCGTTGCCGTTGAGCCAACTCCAGTCTGCGTCTGAAAAGGGATCGATCTTCTTGTTTTTCGTGGGGCTAGCCTCCTGAGAGGGTGAAACCGGGGTCCCGCCCGCGAGGGAAGCTGCGGGTGGCTTGGCGGTCGCCGGCGTCCCCGAGACGGGCGTGAGTGAAAGCTCCTTGGGCTTTTCTGCCGGCTTCAAGCCCGCAGTTCCCGTCAGTGAAGCTACCAGCACGGGCGCAGCCGGGATAGCAGCCTGGGTCACACCTTTGTCGGGCACAGCTACCGGCGTGGGCTGAGTCGGGATTGAAACCTGAGTGGCTCCCTTAACATCCCTGGATTCCAAGACCGCCAGTCGTTCCTCCAACTGGTTGAGCCGGGCGAGCAATTGCCTCTCGCGTGCGGTAAGTGGTTCGGTGCCCGGGCTCTCGGTTTGCAGTTGTCCGCGCGCAACATCGGAGCGAGCCGGATCAATCGATCCCTTGGGACCATTCGGAGCCGCCACGGCCAGGTCAACCAGTAAACTCTGTTGCGCTGCCAAATCGACGGTTATCGCTGGTGAGTTTCCGAACCCTTCCTTGCTGGCGGTCAATTGGTAACGCCCCGCTTTGAGATTCTCGACCAGAAAAGCTCCACGGTCATTACTGACGGCGGTACGCGCGGTGTTCTCGTCCACGCGATGAACGACAACTAGCACTCCCGGCAGCGGCAATCCACTTTCGTTGCGTGTTACCCCATGCAGACCGCCGGGCATCGATTGGCCGTATGCCTGAGATAATGACAGTGCCACCACCAATGCGTATAGGCCGCTCATTCTAACCATTGTGAAAATCCCCATGTGTGAGTCCCTCAGTTTCTGGTAGTCCCACACATTATTATTCGCCCGTTACGCCGCGTCTCGCGTTAGCGTCACCGAGCCTAGTCCGTCGCGCTATGCTGAAGTACTTACCACGCTCCCTGTTTTCCGCCGAACCACCATACCAGACCAATTCCCACGGTGGTTTGCTGCTTCCGCAGTATGTCGAGTGTGTCGGTCAAGAAGTATGGCTGATTGGAAAAATCGCGGCGCCATTCCGCCCTCATCAAGAAGTTGTCCGCAAACTTGTACTCGAACGTAACAGTTCCTTCCTTCAGCGCTTGCGTTTTTCCGCTGAACAGACCGCCGCGGTCCGACATGTATTCGGAGCGTGCTGCAATCGCGATCTTCGGCACGACCTGATAGCGAACATACGCAGCGCCGCCGTCCGTGTGGGAGGGCGGCGAGTAGGTCTGCAGGCGTTGGATGACGTAATCGCCCTCTAGAGCCAAAGTCAGTTTTGGGGAGGCATTCCATGTGACATAATTATCGAAGATGTGCAATTTGCCTCGCGGAGGATTCGGAATCGGCGTGAAAGGAATTCCTTGCTGCGTTGGTAGGTTGGGCGTTCCAACCGGCTGGTATTGAAAATCCGGGTGTTCTTGACCCAGGTAGTAATTGGCGGTCCAACTTACGCTCTTGCGCGGTTGTAAGTTCAACCCAAACAACTGGTCTTTGAAGCCATTGAACGGCTCCGTCCACTGTGTGCCGTTTACGACCCAATAGTTCACCGAAAGTTTGTCGTTGACCGGGTATTGAGCGCGCACGCCCATATGGTAGAACGGCAAGAAATTGAACCAGTAGGATCGTGAGTAGTTCATCTGATCCTTCGTATAATTTCCTTCAATTCCGAGGGAACTCGCCCATTTCCCGAAATCGACGTTCAACCCGCGCCCGATGGGAACTACGTAGGTGCCGAAGGCCTGAAAGACCGCGCGATATATTTCGGGCCGCGGCTCGTTTGCGGGATTCCCTTGCAATGTTTCCGTTGCTTGACCGTATTGCAAATCGAGGCGGACGCCAAACCGCTTGCCGTGCGTCGGATCGGGCGCATTTTCGAGCACCACGTCCGCCTGGTTCAGACTGAAGGCGTTGCTACTCACATCGTACGCGCGAAGAAGATTCGCCCGGCCGATTGGGGCATTAAAGTTATATTCATAGTAACCGTCCAGCAGAAAGTTGACGGTCGTCCCATGAAGGAAGTCGAACCCCTTGGAGGACTCTGAAGTCGGCGGGTTTTGCGAAGTGTCGGCGCGAACCTCGGTCTTTTCTTGGGCCGGTTGCGCTGGCGCTGACACCTGCGCGGAAAGCGGGTTACTGGCGCTTTCAGTGACTTGTATCTTTTCCTGGGTCGGCGCCTTTGGAGCTGGCACTTGCGCGGAAGGGGGGTTGCCGACTTTTTCAATGAGCTGGGTTGTGGGCACTCTGGCTTGCAAATCACTGACCTGTTTCTGAAGTTGCTCCACTAACGTGCGCAGTTCCTTGACTTGCTCCTTCAAATCAGCGGAGGAGTCGCTCGACAACGACGCGAGGGCTTGGTTTTCCTGCGCCTGTGCTGGATGAGGCAGTGAAGCCATTATAAGGAGCAATACGAAGATCAGGTTGGCACAGACGATGAAAGTGCGAAATGACTGCTGCAAAACAACGCGCATGGTTTTCCTCCTTGGATTCTCCCAGGAAAGAGGATGCTCATCCTCGGAATGTAAGTTATAGTTTCGAACCTGAATCAGTGAAGAGGAAACCGCTGGTCCAGGTCCAGATTCAAGGCCAGGACATTAACTCGCGGTTCCCCAAAGAAACCTAGTTGGCGCCCCTCGCTGTGGTCCTCGACGAGCTGCCTTACCTGATCCAAAGTGGCGCCACGGGCCTGCGCGACACGCGGGGCCTGGGCGAGAGCGGAGGCGGGACTAATGTCCGGGTCCAAACCGCTAGCGGACGTGGTGACCAAGTCCGCAGGAATGGGACCGTTGTAGTCAGGGTTTTCCTTGCGGAACTTGGCGACGTCAGCTTTGACTCGATCGATCAGTTTCTGATTGGTGGGGCCGTAGTTGGATCCATTGGAAGCGGTCGCGTCGTATCCATCGTTGCCGGCGGCCGACGGCCGGGGGTGGAAGTACTCAGGCTTCGTGAAGTTCTGGCCGATCAACGCGGAGCCCACGGTCTTTCCATCGACCGTTACCATGCTCCCGTTGGCGCGGTGAGGGAACAGGAGCTGGCAAAGGCCCGTGACAACGCCGGGATAGATCAGCCCGGTCAGAACGGTCATCAACAGAGTGAAGCGAAAAGCTGGGGCAAGTTGGTAGCGCATGCAGAACTCCTTAAGCTAGGTGCAATACACCGAGCAGCCGGTCGATCAGCCAGATACACGGGAAGGGGGCAACGAACCCACCCAATCCGTAAATCCAGAGGTTGCGGCGCAACATCGCGGCGGCGCTTTGCGGTTTGTATCTCACCCCGCGCAAGGCCAAGGGGACGAGAGCGATGATGATCAGCGCATTGAAGATCACAGCGGCCAGAATGGCGCTCTGCGGACTGTGAAGGCGCATGATGTTGAGCTTGTCGAGCTCCGGGTAGGTGGCTGCGAACATCGCCGGGATGATGGCGAAGTACTTGGACACATCGTTCAAGATTGAAAAGGTTGTTAACGAGCCGCGGGTAATCAGGAGCTGCTTCCCAATCGCCACAATCTCGATCAGCTTGGTGGGATTGCTATCCAGATCCACCATG
>PMYF01000369.1 GCA_003171295.1 Acidobacteriota bacterium
CGGCTCTTCTACCAGAAGATCACCGACATCTACGCCACCAGCATTGACTACGACCGCAACGCGGAGTTGACCGAGGTGTTTTTCAAGACGGTGCAGAACAAGATGCACTGGGCCGCCCACGGGCACACGGCAGCAGAAGTGGTCCGGCAGCGCGCCAACGCCGCTCGGACGCACATGGGGCTTACATCCTGGAAGAACTCGCCGCAGGGAGCCGTGCGCAAGGCCGATGTCTCCGTTGCCAAGAACTATCTGAGCAAAGAGGAGTTGGAGAGTCTGAATCTGATCGTCTCCGCGTATCTGGACTTTGCCGAGTTGCAGGCACGCGGCCATAAGCCCATGCACATGCGCGATTGGATCGCCAAGCTCGACAGCTTCCTCCGCCTGAGTGACCGCGAGATTCTCCTGGGCGCAGGCAAAATCTCCCATGCTTTGGCCGAAGAACATGCCCATGCACAGTTTGCGATCTTCGAAGAGCAGCGCCGCCTGGAGGCCGATGTTAGCGACTTCGACCGGACGGTCGAGGAAGTCAAGAAACTGGGCGCAACCAGCCCCAAGCGTTTGCGCAAAGGGGACGCACAGTAATCCTTGATAGCTCAAATTGCGGGGTAAAAAGCTTACGCCGCGCAGGCATGGCAGAATTGAATTGGAGGCATCCACGCAATGATCGATTACGACAAGCTGAAGAAGTCGCTGAAGCATCTAGAACTCCAGTTTGAGAACCTCCAGAGCGCAGATACTCGTCCCGAGCTGACCGATATTGACCGCGAAGGGATTGGCGAATCGGTGATCCAACGGTTTGAAACTTGCTATGAAACCTTGTGGAAGACATTGAGACGCTACTTAATAGAAGAGATTGGCTTGGCGGACGCGCCAAACAGCCCCAAGCCCATCCTGAAGCTGGCAGGGCAAAATGATCTCTTTGCAGCCACAGTGGAGCAATGGCTCAAGTACGCCGATGCCCGCGTCAGCACTGCGCATGATTACAGCGGAGAAAAAGCAGAGGAATGCCTGACCATTATGGCGGACTTCATCGACGACGCGATCGGACTATATCAAACCATGAGTGGACAGACCTGGGAATGAATTCGGCAATCGACATCACGAGCGAACAGCGTAAGACGTTGGTCGATCTTGTACGCCAGTACATTCCCGGCGTTGCTGTTTGGGCCTACGGATCGCGCGTCAAGTGGACAGCTCGTCCCAACTCAGACCTTGATCTGGTTGTCTTCGCTGCACCGGCCCAAAATCAATTTGTATCGGAACTCAAGAATGCTCTCGCTGAAAGTGAGCTGCCATTTCTGGTAGACCTGCACGTCTGGGATGAGATTCCAGAAAGCTTTCGCGAAATCATTCGCGGCGAGCATGTTGTAATTCAGGAACAAAAAGCTGAGTTGAGACAATTGAGTCCGGCGAGCGATTGGCGAATATCTACTTGGGGTGAAGAAATATCACTTGAGTACGGCAAAGCACTACGTGGTTATTCATCAGAGAAGGGAGAATACCGTGTTTACGGTTCCAATGGCCCCATCGGATGGACAGCAGAACCACTCGCCCCTGGCCCAGGGGTAATACTGGGGCGCAAAGGTGCCTATCGCGGGATTAAATTCTGCCAGGAGCCTTTTTACGTTATTGATACGGCATATTATGTCATTCCAAAAACAGAATTGGATATTCGCTGGCTTTATTATGCGATGGTGTACTACAAGCTTGGGGAAATCGACGATGGTTCACCTATCCCTTCTACAACAAGATCGGCAGTCTATATTCGTGAGTTTGAAATTCCGTCACCGGTGGAACAGCGAAAAATTGCAGAAATTCTTGGGGCACTCGACGACAAGATCGAATTGAATCGGAAGATGAACGAGACACTGGAGGCAACTGCACGCGCGATCTTCAAATCGTGGTTTGTGGATGTTGACCCGGTGCGGGCCAAGGCAGAGGGCCGCGAGCCGGAAGGCATGGATGCCGGCACCGCTGCCCTCTTCCCCAGCAAGTTTCAGGACTCAGAACTAGGTGAAACCCCCATGGGCTGGAAGGTGAAAGCGATTGGGGACGTGAGCGTATCTAACCGAAAGTCAATCGGCAAGGAGTATGCGCACTCCGAAATTGAGTACGTCGATATTTCCTCTGTAGAGCCGGGACGTATCACGTCCAGCACCAAGTGCAATCTGACTGAAGCGCCAAGCAGGGCAAAGCGGCTGGTGAGCGATGGCGATACGATCTGGTCTTGCGTCCGTCCTAATCGTCGTTCCTATGCGCTCATCATAGAGCCAAATGATAGCCTCGTGGTCTCTACCGGATTCGTGACTTTAACTGCAACTTCAGTGCCGTTCTCTTTCCTTTATCTGTTGGTTACGACGAGTCAGTTCGTTGAGTATCTAACGTTGAGAGCGGATGGCGCAGCCTACCCAGCGGTCAGGCCGGAAACCTTTGAGAGCGCAAAGGTAATCATTCCAGCGGAAAGGATCGCAAATAGGTTTCATGAGATTGTCGAGCCGATATTGCGCACAATTGCCGCGAATGACAGGGGAGCAAAGATACTAGCCGATCTCCGCGACACCCTCCTGCCCCGCCTGATTTCGGGCAAGCTGCGCGTGCCAGAAGCGGAAGCTATGCTGACGGGAGGATGCCGTGAAGTTTGACATCTACTGCGATGAAAGTCATCCCGAAGTTTTCAGGGGAATAAAAACGAGAATGCCGCTGGTTTGCCAGGCTGGCCCAGCGGCAGAAGCCTTTGTAGGTTCCTTACCGTCGGTAAAGAACAACTCCAACGTAAAAGATTTGCCTGCACATAGTCAATGAAAACCGATATGGCCGCACATTTTTGAGAACCAGAAATACCGAAACAGGAAAAGGGCCAATGGCGTAGACAAAAGCAAAGTGAGGAGCAAGTGAGCCAAATCAACGAAGACATGGTCGAGCAGGAGCTTCTCGGCTGGTTTGAAGACCTCGGCTATGAGGTCGTCTTTGGGCCGGAGCTTGCGCCGGATGGGGAGAGGCCGGAGCGGAAGAGCTACAAGCATGTCCTGCTGGAAGGGCGGCTCCGGGACGCGCTGCACCGGCTGAATCCGGGGTTTCCCGCCGCCGCCATCGCCGACGCCGTCGCCGTTTTGACGAGTGCAGGCACGCCCGGCCTGTTGGCGGGCAACCAGGAATTTCAGCGGCGGCTCACGCGGGGTGTGCAAGTCTTTTGGCAGCAGGACGGCGAGACCCGCAGCGACCGGGTCCGGCTGGCGGACTTTGCCAATCCCGAGCAAAACGATTGGCTGGTGGTGAACCAATTCACCTTGATCGGCATGACCGCGAGCGGCAGCCGCGAACGCCGGCCTGATGTGGTGGTCTTCCTCAATGGAATGCCCGTGGCCGTCTTCGAGTTGAAAAATGCTGCCAGCGACACGGCGGATGTGTCCGCCGCCTATCACCAACTCCAAACCTATAAGGACGAAATCGCGGAGCTATTCCGCACCAATGAGGTGCTGGTCGCCTCCGACGGCATCTATGCGCGGATGGGTTCACTCTCGGCCGATGAAGAGCGTTTTACGGCGTGGCGGACCATCGATGGCAAAGAGCGCGACCCGCTGGGTCAGTTTGGCGAGTTGGAAACGCTTGTGCGCGGCATCTTCAAGAAAGATCATCTGCTGGATTATCTGCGCCACTTCATTGTCTTTGAGGATGACGGCGGACTGGTCAAGAAAGTTGCGGCCTACCACCAGTTCCATGCAGTGCGGGCGGTGGTGGAGCGTGTGCTGGAAGCCTCTGCACCGGGCGGCAGCGGGATGGGCGGCGTGGTGTGGCATACACAGGGCGCGGGCAAGAGCCTGGAGATGATTTGCCTTGCGGGCAAGTTGATGACGCATCCGCAGATGAAGAATCCAACGCTGGTGGTGGTGACGGACCGGAACGACCTGGACGGGCAGCTTCACGGCATGTTCGACATGGCGGCGGAGGTGCTGGGCGAAAAGCCTGTGCAGGCAGATAGCCGGACGGCGCTACGAGAGCAATTGAATCAGCGGCCATCGGGCGGCATCGTCTTCACGACCATCCAGAAGTTTGTGCCCGGTGAGGATGAGGACACTTATCCGAAATTGACTGAGCGGGATAATGTGGTGGTGCTGTGCGATGAAGCGCACCGCAGTCAGTATGGACTGAAAGCGCGTATCAATGACGCCGGAGAGACGATCTACGGCTACGCCAAGTATCTGCGCGATGCCCT
>PMYF01000338.1:0-2189 GCA_003171295.1 Acidobacteriota bacterium
CCTTTAGAATGTGCGAGCGGCAAAAGTGAAATAAATATTCGTTTGATTTATGTCAACGTTTTGGTGGAATGGGCTGTAAGGTGGACTGCATTACTGCAAATATTTTTGATCGGCCCAGGCGTCTAAATCACGACGGGACAGCGAGTTGTAAATGTCACATGAGAAAGGCCTTTAGCGACAAAATTAATAACTGACCGACTGCCTCAAAGTTATGGTAAGCTAATAGTGGAGGGGACCTCGTTTGAGGATTTCTGTCATGTAACCCCAAATCCATGGCACACTTAGAGTAGAGGGTCCTTTCTGTTGACCCGCTGCAGGGCTCGGCGAGTTTTAAGCCGAGTTGTGCTAGACTGGTAGTGGAGATGAAAGAAGTATCGCCGACCGGCTGTAAGGGTGTGCTCGGGGCGAAGGAGTAACAGGTATGACACATGTCATTTTTCACGAAATCAGGAAGTTCACCGACCGCTACGGCTCAGCCCGCTGACCCACCGCTGAACCCTTCAAAAACAATCCAGCCAACTGAATACGATTCCGAAGCCAAAATCAGCGAAGCTGTCGCTGACCTTGCCTCGGCGATTTACAACATGGTCAAACTGGGTGTGTGTGACCAAGAAATTCTCTATCAGGCCCTAGGAGACACTGACCATGCCCGTTGCGAGACAGGCATCGCCAACCCTGAACCCAAGCCAGAACCAGAACTCGTGGACTATCGCCCCTGTTCACTCTGTGGCGTAACACAGTACCTGACGCTGTAGGAAGTCGCCGACTTAAAGCAGGGGATTAAACCGTAGGCATTGTCACTTCGGCAGCCGCCAAGGTCGATTGCAACAAGACGGCTGCCTGTCAGGTTATGAGGGCTTCACATGAGTACCTTCTTCAGCATGAGTGGTTCAAGTCCGCCCGCCGTTGCCCAACGTGGTATACTTAGGGCAGCGGTGCCGAGTCAGAAACGAGGCAAGACGATGACTCGGAGAAGTGGTCAGAGTGGAACAGTGGTAAAGAAGGGTCGCATGTGGCACGGCAGATTCTATGCAGATGTTGCCGGTCAGGCAGAGCGTAAACACATGTCCGTGCCGTTGGGCCTGGTCAAGGAACTCACGAAATCCGAAGCCAGGCGAAAACTTCAAGCAATGCTCCAGGACCTTGGAATCAACACTGCTGCGCACCTGGAGCAGGCAGTTCACGGAATGACGTTCAGGAAACAGGCCGAGTGGTGGAAAGAAAACCGGCTCAGCCTTATGAAGGAATCGACCCAACACGTGATGACGGGCTACCTCAACAAATACCTGTTGCCTCGCTTTGCTGCTCTGCCGGTAGCGGACATCGACGGAAAGCGGGCACAGGAGTTTATCACGGAACTGGTCCGGGCGCCTCTGGCCCCCAAGACCATCCAGACCGTAGTGGGGACCCTCAAACTGGTGATCGGCAAGAAGGCCTGGCGGGATTGGGACGTCGCCATGCCCCGGCAGGAACGGAAGGAGCAACGGTTCTTCACTCCGGAAGAGATGGGGCGAATCATCGAAGCCGGTTTAGGGAAATGGAAGGTCATTTTCACTTTGCTCGCCGGAACCGGAATCCGGGGCGGCGAGTGTGGCGGGCTCCACGTCGAGGACGTCAACCTGACTGCCAATACCATCACGATACGCCGGGGCAGTTGGCACGGCAGGGAGACCACGCCGAAGACTGAAGCCGCCTATCGGGTAATCAACTTCGACGGTGGCGTGGCGGACGTGCTCCGTCAGCACATTGCGGGGCGCACGGGCGGCCAATTGTTCACGACTCAGGTCGGCACGCTGGTAACAACGGACCTGATACGGAAAAAGCTACAAGCCACTCTTCGGCGACTCGGCATTCCGAAGGGCGGCGCGCATGCTTTCCGGCATGGCCGGGTATCGGTTCTGCGCGCGCACGGCGTGCCGGATGATTTGGTCAAGGAGTGGGTCGGTCACTCCAGCCTGAAGATGACTTCCCGCTACACCCATTTTCAGGATGCTTTCAAACAACAGGCCGTGAATGGCTTGGTGATTAGTCCCAGAGTCCCAAAGCCGGTAACGTCAAACCTCTCATTTTACGAGGCTAATTGACAGGGAAAAGTATGTCGATTATATACCCGCCTCCCCCTACCGCAACCCTGGAACGCGTTTCTCACAGGGTTCCGTCAAAGTGTGATGGGGTTGAAAAAGACCCCT
>PMYF01000338.1:2233-3260 GCA_003171295.1 Acidobacteriota bacterium
GATGCCTACATGGCTCTGGAGGTTTGCGACACCCGCGACTTTGACGGAACCCTGATGGCTGATCCCGCCCACCTCGCCTCGGCCCCTGACTCCGTGCTAAAATCGTCTAGTCCATGTCGATTCGCCTTATTGCCCTGGATCTTGACGGAACACTCATCAATAGTCGCTGGGAAATCTCGGAGGTAGACCGCCGCGCCCTGCTGGCAGCCTCCGAGCGAGGAATCCAGATTGTCGTGGTGACGGGACGACGCCCCCTGGCCGCCGCGCCGTACGTCGCGAAAATCCCCTGCCCCGTTGCGATCATTACCTCCAACGGTGCGCTGATCAGAACGACCTCCGGCGAAGTTGTTTACCAGGATTTTCTGTCCCGCGCAGTTGCCCACCACGTTCTGGACATCGCACACGAGTACCGGCCCTATACGGTGGCCATCTTTCACGTGCCCGGCCACGGGCAGGTCATTATGCAAGACAACGCCATCCCGGAGGGCCCGCTCGGATGGTATGTGAAAACCAGCTCGGATCAACTGCGCCAGGTGCCGGACCTCAAAGCAGCAATCGAATCGGACCCCGTGCAGTTAATGATTGGCGGCCCGCTGGCGCGGATCGAACCCGCGGAGGCCTTGCTCCGCGGCTCAGAGGCCGGCCCCTTTGTGAACCTCACCTGGACGAAGTACCCGCAGCGTAACATCGCGTTGTTCGACATCATGAATCGCGGCTGTTCCAAGGGACGCGCCCTGAAGCTCTGGGCCACGCGACTCGGCATACCTCCCGGCGAAATCATGGCCATCGGCGACAACTTCAATGACCAGGAGATGCTGGAGTTCGCCGGTCTGCCGGTGCTGATGGGAAACCACATCGCGGGACTCGCCCGGTCAGGGTGGGCGATTACNNTCTTCCTGCGAAGACAGCGGTGTGGCGAGTGCGATTGAGACGTACGTGCTGAACGATTGAGGTGGGCGACTGCCCGGCGAGACGGTGGCGGGGTTAGCTTCAGTGTTGGTCGATAATCTCCGTGCCGGGCGGGGGC
>PMYF01000952.1 GCA_003171295.1 Acidobacteriota bacterium
AGTGCTTTCGCGATCTCCTCGTGGGCTTGCGCGCGCGCGGCGACAATAGCTCCCCGTAAGGCTGCATCTTTTCCCAATTTGGAGACAGCGAGTCGTGGCAGCCACGGGACGGCTCTCGTTACCACCTGTTCAATATCTTCCAACAGAGGTGGAAAGATCTCTCCCTGCAACACAACCAGGGAGGGATCATAGGTAGCCGCGACGTGCGCAATGGCGACCCCAAGGTGAAGCACGAGTTCGGTGACGATCTTTCGCGCCGCGGCATGGCCATGTTTGAAGCCCTGAAAAAGGGCCGCCAGCTCACCGTCTCCGTCTAGAAATCTTGGCAGCGTCTCGCGGAACTCATGCGCCCGTTTCATTTTTTCGGATAACCGGTCGGCGCCCACCTGCAATTCCAGATATCCTCGAGGGGTCCAGTCTTTGCCTGCTTGGTTCAAATCCAGAATGAAATGGGCGATTTCGCCGGCAGCCCAGTTGGAGCCGCGATGTAACTTGCCTCCCAGCACGACTCCACAGCCAATCCCGGTATCATGCCGGACCAGGACAAAGTCCTCCACACCCTTGGCGGCACCGTAGTTCATTTCGGCGAGTGCCGCCAGATTCACGACGTTATCCACAAGCACCGGCGTTTTGAATACGGTGGCCAGGGGATCTGCTATGGAAACGTTTTCCCAATTGAAAATATTGCCGGCTTGCAGAATGACACCGTGCCGGACATCCACTCTGCCTGGTGCAGCAATCGCAATCAGGCGTAACTGCTCCGTTTGTCCCGACTGCTTGAGCAGTCTACCCAGCCCGTGCTTAAGTCTTCCGGTAACACTCGCCGCCCCTAGCTGCGCCTCTGTCCTGAACTGCGCCTGGGCGATAATCGATCCCTTCAGGTCAGTAACCGCAAGGCGGATCTCGAGGGGGTCGATTTCACCCACGGCCAGACAACCATAGGCAGCGTTGAACTCGAGGTGGGTGGGTTTCTTGCCACCGCGCCTCCCCGACTCACCTGCGCCCGTCTCTGATACCAGGCGTTTCCGAATCAGGCTTTCGACTAGGGCGGACACGGTGGGCTTACTGAGTCGGCTCAGCCTGGCGAGACCAGTCCGAGAGATCGGACCGTGCTCCATGATTAGCGTGAGCAGGCTGAGCTGATTCATCGTCTTCATGACGGGCGGCTGAATCGCGCGCGGGCTCATCTGGCCAAGAACCTTCATGGGTTTGTTAGTTAATTTAACTTAGTTCGAACGCTGTGTACCATTGGACGGTGGGATTGTCAATAGTCTTGTCATCTTGTTTTTTGCGCTTGCCCTCCCCTGGTTTTAGGCTAGGGCGGTAGTGGTGGGGGTCAGTTTGTGCCGCGGTTTCGCCCTCCTACTCAGTCCCTCCAGGGTGAGGTATTGTCGCTCCGGGTTTCCAGTCTCAGACTAGAAGGCCTGGCCTTTGGCGACACAGGCGCGAACTTGATTGCCCGGGGCGCGGGAAAGCCCGTTCAGCGGGCGCAAGGTTACAGCCGCCAGCGCAAGCTGTGGGGATATAGCATCCTTTCCTCACTTGAACCCCGCAAGGGGCGAAAGATATCGCAACTCATGAGGGCCGAAGTGTGAACGCGGTTTGCACGAGGCGCCCGGTGAGGAGGTCGTGAGCATTCAGTTGCCAGCGCCTCGCGGGGTCGTTGTAAGCGAGATCGAAACGCTCCTGATGCGCCGTGGATTCCAGGCGAATGTTGCGGGCATAAAGGTCGTAGGTCTGACCTTCAGGTGTTACGAATTCCAGCCGGACGACCCGGAAAGTCCCATCCGGCAAGGGGGCCTCGTTCTGGAGCGTGACCATCAAGGGCTGCCCGCCTGGACTTCCGCGGGGGGCTCAGCGCGCAGGGGCGGGATCGGTTGAGGCGCACGCGTCATGACCAAAGGACTCCAGGGATCTAGAAGCATTTGGACATTAGCCGCTTCGCCTAGCTCCCGCTTCCCTCGGATATCATAGGTCAGCATAGGCGTGCGCCAGGTGAGGGTAATCCGGGCGTCTCTTTCCAGCAGGGAATTGTCGATCGACCCGGCCCATTCGCGTTCCGGCATGGTGGGTAAGTCGCCCCAACCCCCGTCGTCAAACTGGGGGTTGCGAAAAACGGCAACGTGCTCGTAGGCGCCATTGGCGAAGCGGACCACCTCGGTTCCGGGCAGCCGGTTACCCGCCGCATCCAGGACGCGAACCGGCGGCTTGATTCCGGCCATACGCAGGAGCGCTTCCAAAACGTCCGGCAAGCTTGTGGGCGAGTTGGGCTGGAGGCGATCATAGGGATAGCGCGAGGTTTCGACATTCAAGAAGACAGCCTTCCCCCGGCCGAAATTGTTTACGATGATAGGGGGCACCTGGCCGCTTCGGGCGAGCGGTTTCCCGGTTGTCGCGCTTACGGTTTCGTCTCCGAGCACCAGGTTCAGTTTCTGGCCTTCGAAGTGCGGCGACTCCTGGCTCTTCAGACCAGTTATGTCGGGCCCTTTGGCCTGACCTTTCACCTGCGTGATGCCGAAAACATCGTCAAGTTGTCCACGGCCCAGGTCGCGTCCGTGCTCATTCATCGTCGCTACGCGGTAATCCGCCACCAGCACTCCGCCGGCGTTGGCAAATTCCCGAATCTGCTCCACTTCCAGCGCGCTGACGGCCAGCGATTGCGGCAGGATGAGGACCCGGTATTCGCCCTACCCAGCTTTCCTGCCTCGATCTGCCCTCGTCCCACGAAATCGTACTGCAGGCCGAGATCTTCAATCAGCTTGGTCCAAGCGTTGCGCACGCCGGTGAAATGACTGTGACGATCCTCGCCGCTATGCGTCAGCCATTTCCGCGCGTTTGCGACATTGTCGAGCAGCCAGTGCACCTGCATGAAGGGTTGAGAAAAATATATGGCTATGCCATCGTGCAGCCGCTGGCTGTTGAGGATAAGCTTGCCAATGCCTTGGTGGAGTTCTTTGAAAGTGTCGGCAAAGGTCAGGGCCGAAGGGGTAAGCTGCCGGGTCTGTTCGTCCACGAACTGATACGCGGGGACATTGGCATCCCAGATCAGCGAACCGCGGTGGCCGTGGAATAGTCCCCACCAGATCTGCTGGGGGGCACGCTGCTGGACCAGGCGATCCGATTCGCTCAGGGTCCTTCCGGGCTTGTGGTCGAAGCCGTGGGTGGAAACCATGATGACGTTCGGATTGAGCGAGCGGATCACTTCCACGTTGT
>PMYF01000576.1 GCA_003171295.1 Acidobacteriota bacterium
TGCTCCAGGTGAGAAGTTGACGGCAGAGGCTCATCGAGAATGAGAACATCTTGACCCAATTCTTGCGGCAATGTCGCGCCTGGGGCTGCCAGTAATACCAGCATGCGGCCCGTCGTCTTGAATGAATCTCGCAGGTCCCAGATGCCTTGCATCACTCCGGGGTCATTCCAAAAGCGGTGGGCGTTCGAGTAGAGCAGCAGCCCGTCCTCGCAAAGCTGCTGGGCCAAAAACAGGGCATCGACCGGCCCAATCGTCGCAGCCTGACGTTCGCCCAGCACGCGCGCCAGTTCGTCGCCGCTGTCTCGGCCGATTGCATAGAGGCCGCGGACAATATCCCACCCGAGCAACGGTGGAATCTTGCGGCCTTGCCTGAGGGTCTCGGTGATGAAATGCGTGGTGCTGGCGGGGTCTGCCGTGCGTATGGCCACAAGCGGTGTTGAGACACAGCGCGCGGCCTGGAACGCCGACGTAAACTCGTCCATAGGCCGAATCATGTGGATTCTCCTTTCAGAAGTGACTTTTAACGGGGAAAGCAAGCGGTCAAGATGATGCGGCTGAGTTGCCATCGGTTCCGGTCGAACGGGGTGCGGCTCTGGCTGAGTGTGATCGCCTATAACCTGGGTAACCTATGGCGGCGGCTGGTGTTACCGCAGCAGATTGGCAACTGGTCGCTGGCAAGCCTACAGCTGCGGTTGGTGAAGACGGGCGGTCGTCTGGTGAAACATGCGCGCTATTACTGGCTGCTCTTGGCGGAGAGTCATCTCACGCGACGGTTGTTTGGAGCCATGCTGGGCAGGATCGCAGCGCTTCCCTTGCCAGCGGGGTAAGCAAGCCGCCGATCGAGCGGACTTCATTGAGGAGGGAGGCGGTAGGAAAAGTGTCGGAGATATCGCTCGAAAGAGGACCAGTTTCGGGCCTCGGCATTCTGGGGAATGGTCAAACCGGCCACCTTCGTGGGCGCAGATGGCGCCGAACGCTGAGACCTTGACTGGCCCCTGCATTGAGAAGCGGCCAGGGTTATGTTACGGATCGACCGGAAAGCTAAGACGGAAATTCCGCATAAAACCCGCGGAGTTTGAAAACTCCGCGATACCAGACTGGGATAATGCCGGATCGCTAGTCGGACGTGGTGCGCGTGTCCGTCCAGACTCGCACGGTTTCTTTCTCACTGTTCACTGTCACGTCCACGTCGCCCTCGCGAGCCAGGGCGCGAATGCCGGCGCCGATGTCAACCTCATCAGAATTGTTGGCCAGCAGCGCCTGAACCACCGGGATCGGAACCTTAATGGCAATCGTTTTGCCGAGATGACCTCCGGCGCTTGATTTCTCAGCGACTTTGATCAGCAAATTTCGGCCGGACTTCGCCACGCTCACTTCCTTATCATGCTGTTCCAGGGTAACGAAAACGTTGTCGGGCGACTTGCGAACCGCGTCCAGCATGGCCCGCAGATCCATGCCATTCACCGAGGCCTGCAAACTAAATTTGCCGTGGTGTTGATGATCGGCCGGGATCAAAGGCAAAACCGCCGACGCCATCTCAATGGGCACGTTGATGTTCACGTTCCCGCTCACCCCTCTCGCGTTCTCCACTCGCACGTGAATCCAACGCTCGGGAGGTCCGGCCATCAGCGAGGCGGCGCTCAAAAACAAAATGCCCACGGCTTGAAAGATATTTCTCGTCACGAGTCACCTCACGATTATTTCCGTTCGAGTCGGGGACTCAGCTATCCCCGAAATCATTGGATGCCAACCTTATGCCCGGAAGATGCCGGGGTCGGAATTCAAAATCAAGAATCCAAATTGATGTGTGCGCTAGGATGCCAGAAAAAGCAATTCAGAATAAACGGACTGGCCTTGTCTGGCGTGCTGAATCGCCATTCCGATGGAGCTGAGATCAAAAGCGATTGTAAGTTTGGTACATCCTGAGGTGAGACACTCTTTCAGCATCCTTTTCCCTTGGGAATAGGCCGTACCTCCCAGCGTGGCAATAAGCATGACAAAGACGAACAGATGTCTCATTCTGTTTCCCCCTCTGCTAAGGCTGCTGAAACCCGAAATCCTCGCCCCTCCCCGTTCACTAGAAACGTACAAGTCTGATGAGGTCGCCCCAACCAGACCAGCCGATGTCGGTTCGGGGCGCTGGTTCAACATTTCGAGCCTCTAGAGGTTCTGAGAGTGCTTTTCGCGGGAATATGAAATCGATTTCCCAGTTTTCTATTGGAGTTTCCAGATGAGTTAAACCGAAGAGGGCTTCTACCAGGGCAAGCCAAGGGTGGGGAATCCCGTGACTTCCACTCGGCCGCCTTCGTGAATGCTGACTTCAGTCAACTCTTCGGTGAAATCGGCAGGGCTGTGGCGGTCGCTGAATAGCCGCAGGACTTGATTGCGACTTGTACGCAGCGGCAGACTGCTTGGCTGAGCCTGGTTGAATCGCCCAAGGATGGCGAAGTCGAGGCACCCACGGATTTCTTGCCAGAGACGTTTCCGGCGTTGTTCGGAGGAACCATCACCCCAAATCCAATATTGTCCTTGGGCGAGTTCGTGTTCCGTGAAACCGCTGAACAGGCCGAAACTTAGGTCTGGAGCTTGCCGTAACAGGCCGTGCATCAACCCGAGCAAGCTGTCCGCCTGCTGCATGGGCTCGCCACCGGAAAAGGTCACGCCTTCTAGCGCATGCTCATGGCACGACCTCAGCACTTCCTGAGCTACGGCATCAACCGTGACTTCGGGGCCATGAAAGTGATGGGTTCTCGGGTTCCAGCAGCCAACACAGCCGAGTTTGCAACCCTGGAAAAACACCACGGCGCGTAAGCCTGGCCCATTGGCACGGCTGGCGGGAATCAATGCATGAAGCAGCATGTCAGGCCTCCTTTAGCGCTGGCTCTTCTCTCGCTCGACCACGTGGCCGGTGTAATAGGCGGGTTTCTTCCGCTCCACTTTCATCACGTCCCCGCCACGGAAGTCATCAAAGGCCTTCTCGCAGCCCTGTCCTGCAAACCCCTCCAGATCGAGGGTGGAATTTCCTTGCTCGTCGATGGTAATCGTTATCGTTTTCTCTTGCATGGTG
>PMYF01000652.1:0-1308 GCA_003171295.1 Acidobacteriota bacterium
TACACCCAGCCGGAACCCGATCAGGCGCTGACGCTGCACCAGCTCAATCTGTCCTTGCCTTCACAACCGCCCCCTCGCATCAAGGCCCCAGAAGAGCCGGCACAGACCGTGCAACCGAGACTGAAATTGTAGTGCCGACCTTTGAGAACCCTGCATTAAAAACAAACCACTTACGTTCTTCAACCCCCTCAACTGCGAAAGTCCGGCTAGGTCAGAAGTCCGCTTGGCGCGACGAAGATTATCGAGCTTCACGTAACGCTGGCCCTGCGTAAAGGCAGTCCTGCGACCGCTGGCCGATAGAAGGTCGTTCACGATTGGCTCATCCAGGCAAATCGTCTGCGGGTCGTCCGGACCGGACAGAAGAAAGACTTGGTATTCGACCCCAGGCTCACGAAGCGCCAAGTCCAAGAGCCGGTCAATGGCGCGACCCACCTCGCCTTTATAGGCACCACGTTCCATACGCAATCGGTCGTGACGTTCAAGAATTCGGGGCACACGTGGAAGGATTTGGTTGGCTTTATAGAACCCCATGTACTGCACCGGCTGAAAAGGTCGGCCCGGCTGACAGACGTAAAGCTGGTGTTTTGTGTATTCATCCCACGCCTGCCGGGCGGCGACGATGACGGTATCCTTCTCGAAGCCAAGCAAGCCTTCCTGGAGCAGCATGGTCTGCAATTCGCGCAGGAGGAAGGCCTCGCGCTCAGAGATAACTTCGGTCTTGTCGGCCAGCAACTCGTCGATTGCTTGGTCCAGCGCTGCAAAAGAGGTCCAACACAGACGCTCGTCGGAGAAATGCACAAGTTCGGTTGGTCGGCTCTCGTCTGGGGTAAGGACCAAAAGGCAGCGGACGGTCTCATTCGCATCGTCAAGGCGCTGTAGGTACTGTTCCAACTGCTTGCGCTTGATGGCGTTTCGCTGAGTCTTGGTCTCGATAAGAATCCGACAACTGCTCAACACTTGTGCGTCGGGCACGCCCACTCCCCCACGGCCCGCTTGATTCTCGAAGCGAACCAACTCGAACTCTGCCTGTTCGGTAAGGGCCGGCAAATCCAGAAGACCTTCCTCGTCAGCCTCTAAAGCTCGGGATCTGCGACCCACACTGTCGCGCGTGGACTACCTGCCCGTATACATCGGGAGACACGGATGGCCCCTGGCGCGTGCAATGCTGACTGAAAGCCTTCACNNNNGGCGACGATGGAAGCACCTTGGGCATCAGCTCCCGAGCGCGTGCGGTCGCCTCCATGTCGACTCCTGCAAAAACAGTGGTTAAGTGATCTGGGATGACCGCGTTTTGGAGCGCCTTGGTAA
>PMYF01000652.1:1314-2414 GCA_003171295.1 Acidobacteriota bacterium
CCCTGGCCTCGCGCCGCCGGCGGCACAGCCACAGATAGAGTTGACTACAATAAGCGTGGTTCCTGGCATGGCAAGAGCGGCATCCACATCCGCAGCCGCTCTGAGTGGTGTAACTCCGCATTGTGAGAGTTCCTCCCACATCGGTCGAACGGCTTCTGGGTCATATAAAGGCTGCATTCTAAATCCCCCTTTTTGTTCCTGCGCTCTTTGCGGCGCTCTGGCGAAACATCCGTTTCTGTTAGTGCCGCGTCGCGATCACACGAGCCTAATAAGTATTACTATGCGGGCAACTTTCGGATACTTCATTCTATGGAATTGCGCGATTAAGGGGGTCAACAGGCTTCCAGCGGCACTGGGATGGGCATTCGTGACCCGGAATCCCCTGTTTTTCCCCTCACCCACTGGATTTACACTTCCTGTACGGCTTATCTCACGCCGACCAGCCGGGATCAAGCAGAAGAACATCGTGGCAAGCGCTCTTATAACCCCCTGCTCTGCATCGAGGCCAACTCTTCCTACCTATGGGATACCGAACTGCGTCCCGGCAACGCGGGCACCTGGGAGGGCAGCGTCGAATTGATGGCGACCTGCTTCGTGAACGTACCGCCTGATATCCGAGAGCTTCGAGGTCGCGCCGATGCCGGCTTTGGTTTTAATCCGGTCTTGGAAATCCTCGAAGCCAGACCTTCGCAATACGCAGTGGTGGCTCGCATGACTCAGGCCTTCAAGCGATTGCTCCCGGGCTTGCGATATGAATCCGTCAACCGCCAGTGGGAAATGGCGGACTTCGAGCATCGTCCGCATGGTTGGCCGCAGGCCCGTCGTTTCGTAGTGGCGCGACGATTCATTCCAGAAGAGGAACCGCAAACCACGCTCTTCACTCTGGGGCGCTACGTTTAGCGCGCCTGGGTAACCACTATGGACCTGACGCCGGTCGGTGTCTGGCACTTCTACGACGGACGCGCCGGGGTGGAACCGCGTATCTACGAACTGCGCGAAGATTTTGCGCTCCGCAAGATCCCCACCGCCTCGTTTGCGGCTAATGCGCTCTACCTGGAAATCATTCGGCTTGCGTACAATCTGGTCACAGCGTTCCAACG
>PMYF01000652.1:2448-6691 GCA_003171295.1 Acidobacteriota bacterium
TCCCCGATCTTACGAGACCTGGCGCACGAAATACTCGAAAAGACCCACCGACTGAAGCCGCTCTACTCCTGATCATCGTTTTCACGCCGGATTCAGGTATAAACAGCCTATGCCCCCTCGGATAACCCAAGAAAGCTATAGGCCCTGAGTCTCCGATAGGACCATGGTTGGCAACTCTGCAACCGTCATGCTTGCCAGTTTCGGGAACCGAAGGGTACCGTCGCGACACTGAAATGAAACCACAGGAAGGGAAGAGAGTCTCGCCGCTTCGCGCGACGAAGCGAAACAGGACCGCAAACCTGAGGAAGACCACTCGCTCATCGAGAGTGGCCGCTCAACCCGGGGGGGCTGGATGCCGAGACCAAAATATCTCCGGCACCGTGCCAGAGGAGAACTATTTCTCTTGACATCCCCTTTTATAGGACAAGACGACGACTCGTTACTGATGCCAGGCCGGTAGGNNGTCTGGTCCGCTCTTCGCTGCCATAACGACAATGCTCAGGGGCGCGCCGCTTTTTGGCGCGTCCCCTGAAGCGCCGGGTTAGACGGGGTGTTTCGAGAGTCGCAGTTCCCAATGCATCAAGAATCGCCCTACGGTTTGCTCAGGAGATCCTTGATCACTGTTGCCAACTCGAGAATGGCCTCTCCGCCGTCGCCGCGGAACGAGGAGCCGTGCATCACCGCGAGGCTTCTTGGCTGCAAGGCGGCAAGCCGGTGCAGGGTGCTGCCCGTATACGGAGTGTAGGGCATATCCTTCGCCATCGGCCCCGTGAGGCTCCCTTTGATTGCATCTCTCGCGCGCTCGACGATTTCGGACTCGATCACCGGTTCGGGATCGCCCGGCTGGAAGAAGAGATCTGAGCAAAGCAGGGTCTGTTCGGTCTCGTCGAAGAACAGGCCCGCGTCCCAACAATGCGGCACATGCGGGGTCGACAGAAACCGAAGCCGGCGTCGGCCCGTTTGCAGGACTTCGCCATCGGCGAGCGGGCGCGGGGCACGGTCGGCGAAGTCGCTTACACTTACCATCGCACCCACAAAGCTGCAAAGCGCCTGCGCGCGCGGTGCGACCCCAAGCCACTGGTTCAGGGCACCACACTCGTCTGATTCAAAATGGCTGAATCCGATCCAGCGCAAGTTAGCGGCGTCGATGATCGACGTCACGCCCTCGAGGGTGGCTTGAAACATTCCCTTGAAACCCGTGTGCATCAGGAAAGGCTCATCATCCTTGATGAGGAATTGATTGAATTGCATCCCGTAATCGGGATGGAACGTCGAAATCCGGTACGTATCTCGCGCGATTTCGGTTACTTTGGCTTGCATTCGAATCCTCCTTCCCGTCGCGCCGCCGTATAACGATGATTAGATTGATTCGTAAAATATCAAGAACACCGGTTTCTGACCGTTATAACACGCCGATGAATCGGCGTATGCCGCAGCGACAATCCCCTCAGGCTCTATCATTTGCCTCTTTTGGTACTTGTTATCTCGGCCTCTTGTGCGGATCAGCATAAGACCCCCTTGATTTCACTGCCCGTCGAATGGGCTACAAACTCCGACCGGCCCGCGGTGGGGTTATTCATAGCATCCGGCCCCGGGAAATCCATGGCCTGCCCATCAAGGGTATCTCAGCTCAGAGGGCCAATCAACTCTTCGAGTCAAGGGAGCGGGCCCTCGGCAATTAGACGGCGCAGGACGTCAACAATGCTGTTCAGTGAATCTCCGGCCACGCCGTAGACTCGCTTTACTCCGACCTGAACAAGTGCTTCGACAATCATCTCGGCTACGGTTGGCATATATTTCCTCTTCCCATGGGGTCAGGACTAAGGAATCGGATCGCTGACGTCTCCGGGCAACAGCATTTGCGGAACCTGCGTGAACGTCCAATTCAAGGCACCCAGACCTCGGTCAAACACCCACACAAGATCAAAGCGCTCACTCGGCCACTTCTGCGGATAGGTCGTACTGTTACCTGCAATCTGGCCCGCAATCGTTGGAATCGCCTCGTGTTCCCACGAAATGAGAACGTTGCCGCGTCTTGCCATTGCATCGGCTACAAGAGCATCTTCCTCCCCCTTGGCATGACTCAGATCAATCTGCTGTCCAAGGTACTCCGCGAGTGCGAGAACCGTGTGTTGTGGGCGTAGGCTGTCGCTGTGTTTTGCCACTCCGGACGCGAAGATTACATCGGGTGTCGCCAGAACTGCGTGGCTGAACGACCCGGCAATGGGCGCAAAGAGGCGGACAAGCGCACCGGACCGTTGCCAGCCCCGCACGATCAGTTCTTTGGAATCTGGTGAGCCGTCTTGCGATACGCCCGCGATCAACCCGTCATCGCTCGGTTTCTCTGCATGCCGGATGATCATAATTTTGCTGACTGCCATGTTCCCTCCGGTTTGTACCGCCCTCGTGCTGTACTGCGAGCGTCAGTGGGAGAGAGGCGTGGCCCTCAAGCAGGATATCCCGCGCATACCCGAACCCAGCCACTCGAGAGAAGAATACATTCATCTCAGCTTGGTTTTTTCCTGGGAACCTTGGCGCCCCTTTTGCGAGCTTCGGATAGACCAATCGCAATCGCTTGCACCCGGCTTTTCACAACCCCGCCTCTTCCATTCTTTCCTGAGCGCAGCTCGCCGCGCTTTTCTCGATGCACTGCATTCTTGATGCTATTGCTTGCCGCTTTGCCGTATCTGGCCATTTCTCCTCCTTTGTTCTCTTCCCAATAGTGCACCCCGGCTTGAACGACATCGTCTTGCGAAGCCGTTCTTCTTGGGCTTATCACACATCTTAATGGCCCAAAGCTCCGCGCACATGGCACAACATGCCCTGTATGCGCCACCCGCGACACGAGCCCGCAGTTACAAATGCAGTGACCGGGACTAACCGCTTGTCCCATAGCGTTGCATTGCTTAGTGGAAGAGAAGTGCGATTACAATGATGATCGGGATTGGCACGCCCAAAAACAAAAGTAGAATGTAACGCATCAAGAAACCTCCGTCACTAATGTACCTTGTCAGTTCGTTGGGTCACATCCCAGGATCGCGCTCAACAACCCTTACATTATCCCGTTGCCTGCCCCCGATAGTTGCGGCATAGCTCGCGCAAAACGCGCCGATCAAAAGAGCGATGAACAACCACAGCAAGAAGTGCGCTACCGCTTTGCGGGCGGCGTCGGCAGCCCCTCGAGCCTGCGCAAAAACATTAGATACGCGATTTTCGGCATCGGCTTGTTGAAGACCCGTTTTTGCAGTTACGAGTTGCGCCAGGTAGGTCTTGTCTGCTGCCGGAATTTCCTTCTGCCGAAGCGCATTAGCTAAAATGCCTCCNNGTCATTCCGATCTGCAACGGGATGATCGGAACGGAACAAGGTATCGACGAAATACGCGTCGAGATCAAAACCCCGCCCCTCGGACTGAGTGGTGGCGGCCGGTTGTGCCGACCCACCCACCATGGAGGCGGCTGCCGCTGCCAAGAAAGACGCCGTGATTACCAGTGCCACGGCCCAAACCAGAAATCCATGGGTGGTATCCCGGAAATATACTTCGTGCGTGTGGATCGTGGCCCACTTGGTGCGCAGTCGGCCGGCTAGATATCCCCCCATGGCCGAGGCGATGATTTGCATGGCGATCAACCAAACGATGGCCCCCCTACCCACGGCCGAGGCGGATGCGCCGACATTTGACCACGGCGAAATAGAAGATAGACCGAGCCCAGTGCCCAAGGCGAGCAGGATGACCGACAACGCTGCGGTTACAAATGCGCCAGCAATCACTGCGGCCCAAGACACACCAGACAAGTTTGCCTCATTCTTGTAAGTCAGGCCGGATTGAAGGTTCCCGGCGAAAGTTTCATTGTTTTCCATAATGACTTTATCCTCCTTAATACACGGCTTTGACACCTGTGCGGTAATCCAGTTTCCCTGGAGGTCAAAAGTGCTGATTGGAAATCGCGCCCAGCGAACGAGAAGACACGGAGTCTCTGATGAGAACGACACTCTGCTCGCTGATTTCCGAAATCTCAATTAACATTCTCGACCACACCCACCACACGCCGAGCGTAACCCCCGCCTTGAAAGGCAGGAGTCACCGCTCAGGTGTGGACAATCGAAAACATAGCACTCTGTGACTGATGCGGAAGAACTTTGGACGGCATCAATCCCAGTAGGGCTTGTAGCCGTAGTACCCGTAAACCGTGGATCCCCAAGTGGAGTCTGCCATGTTTGGCCAGTTGCTCTTGTCAAATCCCG
>PMYF01000652.1:6726-7019 GCA_003171295.1 Acidobacteriota bacterium
AGTTTGTCACCCATACCCAGAAAACCGCCGAACGACAATACGGCGTAGGCGATCCGCCCTCGATCCAAGTCGACCATAATTTCCTCGATCTTGCCCAGGTCTTCGCCCTTGTGGTTCACCACCTTGTCACCCTTCAAACTACTCGCGGAGAGCACCAGCCCAAAAGTCTTTGCGGGTTGTACTTTTGCCATGATATTTCTCCTTGTTAATTCTATTTAGATTTTGAACTGCGGGAGCGGCTTATCGCCGATCTCTAACCGAAGATGGCATGTATCGGCTCGCCTCTCCACCCA
>PMYF01000145.1:0-4944 GCA_003171295.1 Acidobacteriota bacterium
ATTCCCGACGCCAGCTCCGTCGGTGCGCGCTCCGCCGGAGTTCCCGGCACGGTGCGGGGCCTGGCGCTGGCGGAAGAAAAGTATGGCAAGCTGGGGCTCGCGCGCGTTATGGCGCCGGCCATCCGTCTGGCGAGGGACGGTTTCCCCCTCAGCTACGAACTCGCCCAAGGGTTGGGTGCGGAACTTGCGCTGCTGGAGAAATTCGACGGTTCGCGCCACATCTTCCTGCATGACGGGCACCTCGCCGAGCCCGGGACAACCTTCCGGCAACCGGACCTGGCGCGCACGCTCGGGGAAATTGCCCGGCGCGGCCCGCCAGGATTTTACCAGGGCGCGGTGGCCCAAGCGCTCGTCGCGACCATGCATAAGTACCACGGTCTGATCTCGCGCGCGGACTTGGGGCAATACCAGGCCAGGTTGCGCCCGCCCCTGGTCGGTCACTTCCGTGGGTTCGACATTTTGAGCGTTCCACCGCCCAGTTCCGGCGGCACGATGCTCATCGAAATGCTCAACGTGCTCGAACCGCTCGACCTGGGCACACCGAACTCCTATGCATCGATCCATCTGATCGCCGAAACCATGCGCCGCGCCTATGCCGACCGCGCCACTTACTTGGGCGACGCGGATTTCGTCTCCGTGCCGGTTGCCGGCCTCACGTCGCCCCGCTATGCCGCCCAGTTGCGCGACGAGATTCTCCAGGCGAAGCCGGAAGCTCCCGTCCGGCCCGGCCAGCCGCAAGCTTTTGAAGCCGGGGCCACGACGCATTTCTCGGTTGTCGACGCTGAGGGGAACGCCGTCTCGAACACTTACACTCTGAACGGCTGGTTCGGCTGTGGCGTGACCGTGGAGGGTGCGGGCTTTCTGCTGAACAATGAAATGGACGACTTCGCGGCCAAGCCCGGCGAGCCCAACATGTTCGGGCTGATGCAGGGCGCAGCCAACGCGATCGCGCCCCACAAGCGCCCGCTCTCTTCCATGACGCCCACCCTCGTGACTCGCGATGGGAAGGCTCGGCTCGTGCTGGGCTCCCCCGGCGGCGGCACCATCGTCAACACCGTACTCCAGGTATTGCTGAATAACCTGGTTTATAAGATGGATATATTGCAAGCGGTGACCTCGCCACGTTTCCACGATCAATGGATCCCGGACACCCTGACGCTCGAGCGCGTGGGCTTTTCTTCAGATACCCTCGAAAAATTACAGCAGGCAGGCTATCCCCTGAGCTTTCGCGAGGGCCTGGGCGACTGCGAGGCCATCGCGATTGACCCCGAGTCGGGATGGCGCTTCGGCGCTTCTGATCCCCGTGCGGATGGAAAGGCGGTCGGCTACTGATGGAATACGGACTCTCCACGTATCTCTATGTTAACGAGCGGCTCAGTTCACACTTCCTGGACCAAATCCTGGGGACCGGCATCCGAAACATCGAGCTTTTCGCGGCCCGCCAGCACCTCGATTACACCGACCCCAACCACGTGCGCGACGTGGCGCAATGGTTCCGCGACCATCAGGTGAGTCTGCACTCCGTGCATGCGCCGCTATACGCCGACGCGGATTGGGGGCAGCGGGGCGGGCTCGCCGTTTCCATCGCCTACCTCGAGCGCCGCCTGCGCATCGATTCCATGGACGAGGTCAAGCGCGCGCTCGAGATCGCTGACCATCTGCCTTTCCGCTACCTCATCCTGCACATGGGGTTGCCGGAGGAGGAATACGACATCAACAAATTTGACGCCGCCATGACTTCGCTCGAACATCTCAACGTCTATGCCAAGGAGCGTGGCGTGCAATTGCTCCTGGAGAACATTCCCAGCGATCTCGGTACACCCGAGCGCCTGGTGCATTTCCTCCAGTACACACGCCTGAACGTGAAGATTTGCCTGGACGTGGGCCACGCCTATATGACTTGCGGCGTGCATACGGCGTTCGAGACGCTGCGCGAGCGCATCGCCTCCACCCACGTTCATGACAATCGCCGCGAAAAGGACGACCACCTGATGCCCTTCGACGGTGAAGTCGATTGGACGCAAACCGTCCGTGAGCTGAGCCGCGGCCAGGGCCAATTCCCGGTGCTTTTCGAAGTGCGCAACTATGGGCCGGAACTGAGCAGCCTGGCGCGCCTAGCCGGAGTTATGCACCGCATGGAGAACCTTGCGGGAGGAGGGATGGACACTTGACCCCTACGGTTGAAATCCGCCGAGTCTCAGAACATGCCGGCCAGGAAGTAACCCTGCAAGGCTGGCTTTACAACCTGCGCGAAAGCGGCAAGCTGCTGTTTCCACTTTTCCGCGATGGCACGGGAATCATGCAGGGCGTGGTGGTGAAGAGCGCCATCCCCCCGGAGATATTCGCCCGTGTGCGGGGCCTGACCCAGGAGTCCTCCCTGCGCGTCACCGGTAAGGTGCGGGCCGACCAGCGTGCGCCGGGAGGCTACGAGCTGGACGTCTCTAACGTGGAGGTCCTGCAGCTCATTCCCGCGGACGCTCCTTACCCCATCACGCCCAAAGAGCACGGGATTGAGTATCTGATGGACCACCGCCACCTGTGGCTGCGCTCCACGCGCCAGCGCGCCATCCTGGGCGTGCGGCACGAGATCATTAAGGCGGTGCGCGATTTCTTTGACGACCGCGGCTTCACCCTGGTGGATACCCCCATCTTCACCCCCGCGGCGTGCGAGGGCACAACGACGCTCTTCGAAGTTAACTACTTTGACGACAAGGCTTACCTCACGCAGTCCGGGCAACTCTATAATGAAGCGGCCGCCATGGCCGTCGGCAAGACTTACAGCTTTGGACCCACCTTTCGTGCTGAAAAATCCAAAACGCGGCGCCACCTGACGGAATTCTGGATGGTTGAACCGGAAGTCGCCTTTGCCCACCTCGAAGACACCATGGCGCTGGGCGAGGAGCTGGTAGCCTTTGTTATGGCGCGCGTGCTGGAGAAACGCCGGCAGGAACTCACCACGCTGGAGCGGAAAATCGAGAACTTGGAGAAGATCCGGCCTCCCTTCCCGCGCCTGAGCTACGACGAAGCCGTGAAGATTCTGCAGGGGAAAGGGAGCGAAATCCAGTGGGGAGGAGACTTCGGCGGCACGGACGAAACTCTGCTTTCCGAAAACTCCGAAAAACCCATCCTGGTTCACCGGTATCCCAGCCAAATAAAGGCTTTCTACATGGCGCCTGACCCCGCGCGCCCGGAAGTGGCGCTGTGCGTCGATATGCTCGCTCCCGAAGGCTATGGCGAAATCATCGGCGGGGGCGAACGGCTTGCTGACCTCGCCTTGCTCGAACAGCGTCTCCGGGAGCACGGCCTGCCCCGCCAGGCCTTCGAATGGTATCTCGACCTGCGCCGCTACGGCACCGTGCCCCACGCGGGCTTCGGCATGGGTATCGAACGTGTCGTGGCCTGGATCTGCGGGCTCGAACACGTGCGCGAGACGATTCCCTTCCCGCGCATGTTGAACCGCCTGACACCCTGAAGATCGCCCGTCCGAATGCGGCCTTCCCCGTCCCCTGCGAAGGCATGGAGGGGGGATGTCTCCGCGTTGACATATTGATGCCTGCCTGATATGTTTTGATGCATGAGGACCACGATCCGGCTGGATGACCAACTATTGACCGAAGCCAAAAGGCTCGCAGCAGAAAAAGGGACAACCCTGACGGCGATCATTGAAGACAGTCTGCGCGAGAGATTAGCACGGCGCGTTACCCCACGGCGCCGCGCGAAGTTTCGTTTCCCCACTTTCAAAGGAGACGGCTTACAGCCCGGCGTCGATTTGGATGATTCCGCGTCGCTCCTGGATCGGATGGAGGGACGCGATGGTATTGATTGATATCAACGTGCTCGTGTACGCCCACCGCGCCGAACTTCCCAAGCACAAGGCATTTCGCCAGTGGATGGAGGCCTGCATCGCCTCCGACCAACCCTTTGGAGTGTCCGATCTTGTGCTCTCAGGATTCCTCCGGATCGTAACTCACCCCGGAATCGTCAGACCCCCAACTCCCTTGGGAGAAGCGCTCCAGGTGATTGCCAGGCTACGAGCTCGGCCGAATTATGTTCGGGTTACGCCCGGGCCAAGACACTGGGATATCTTCGTACACCTATGCCAAGAGGCTGGCGCCAAGGGTAGCCTAATTCCCGACGCTTATCATGCCGCGTTGGCAATTGAGTCCGGCAGTGAATGGATTACCACAGACCGTGACTTCAGCCGGTTTCCTGCCCTACGCTGGCGACACCCCCTGGGATAGGCTTGGTTGCCTGTGGGGGGCAGCATGCTGAAAATCAGAATCCTCCGAATTAGTCGAGATCAATCCCATTATCGATCTCATGAATAAAACCGCCATTCTGGGCGTGGGGCTTGCGGCCTCGGCCCTGGGAAAGAAGATCCTGTGAGCAAGAAAATCCGCGTGGGGATCCTGTTTGGGGGCCGATCGGGCGAGCACGACGTCTCACTTATTTCCGCGGCCTCGGTGATGAAGGCGCTCGATCCGGCGAAATATGAAGTCGTGCCCATCGGCATCACGCGCGATGGACACTGGCGAGTGGGTTCCGGAGCGGTGCAGCTTCTGTCGCAGGTTCTGGAAAGTGGCGAACCCGTCACGCCCTCCGTGGATCCCGCCGGGCCCAAACTTCTGGCCCTTTCTCCCTCGACTCCGGCCCGGAGTTCGCGACCGGAAGTTGACGTGATTTTCCCTGTTCTGCACGGCACTTTCGGCGAAGACGGGACGGTGCAGGGCTTGCTGGAACTGGCGGACCTTCCTTACGTCGGTGCGGGGGTGCTTGCCTCCGCAGCAGGCATGGACAAGGACATCATGAAGCACCTGTTTCGCGATGCCGGGCTGCCCGTCGTTCCCTGGGAGCTCGTCCGGCGCGCGGATTGGGATAAGGATCCCACGGCCGTGCGCAAGCGCATCGAAAAGAAATTGCGCTATCCGCTGTTTGTGAAACCCG
>PMYF01000145.1:4982-13642 GCA_003171295.1 Acidobacteriota bacterium
CCCCCAAGCCTCCCTGCCGGGCGAAGTGGTCCCGGTTAACGAGTTCTACGATTACGAAGCGAAGTACATTAAGGAAGGTTCCGAACTCATCATTCCAGCCCCGCTTACTGCCCGGCAAACGCAGCGTGTCCAGGAGGTGGCCGTTCGCGCTTTCCAGGCCATCGACGGCGCCGGCATGGGGCGGGTGGATTTTCTCCTCGACCGCAAAACGGGAAGGGTTTACTTAAACGAGATTAATACCATCCCGGGCTTCACCTCCATCAGCATGTATCCCAAACTATGGGAAGCGAGCGGCATCCCCTACTCCGAACTTCTGGATCGCCTGCTCGAACTGGCTCTGGAGCGCCATCGGGAAAAGTTCCGTACCCGCTTCACGTACTCGCCAACCACCTAGGGTTGCGGTTTCTGATTTCCCGCAGCATGGGTTTTCTTGGCGCGGAGATGGGTGCTGTGCTCTTTAACCATCGGGTTAGTTAAATGCAGAAACAGATCAAGAAAAGCCCGATTTCAGTGCGCGTGCGGCACCACGACCGTGCCGAAACACGGGCCACCATCCTGAAGGCTGCCGAGTGCATCTACGCAGAACACGGCTTGGCCTGTGCCCGCACCGAGGCCATCGCGGCGGCCGGCGGGGGTATATAAGACGTTGCTCTCTTATTATTTCAAGAGCAACGCGGAAGTGCTCAAGTTCATCCGCTACGCGCTCTTTCGTAATCTGGAGGCACGGGAACCATGAAGCGCAAGATAATTATACCCATCCTGCTGGCGGTCGTCCTCGGCGGCGGAGTGGTCTATTACAAAGCGGTCACGCAGCCGCGACCCATCGTGCTGACCGGGATCGTCACCACCAACGAGGTGATTGCGAGTTCGCAGATCCAGGGGCAACTCGCGCAGGTACTGGTGAAGGAGGGCGACTTGGTAAAGCCCGGGCAGTTACTCGCCGTCATCAACCCTCAGGAGCTGCGCGCGGACGAGTCTTATTACCTCCACTCGCAGCGGGGGACGGCCGCGCAGGTGAGTGAAGCCGAAGCAGCCTTAAAGTTCCAGGAGGAGCAGACTCGCGACCAGATCAAGCAGGCGGAAGCCGCGCTGGCCGCGGCCCAGGCCCAGGCAGAGGAGGCTAAGGCCGACCTGGAGCTTAACCGCTTGAATTACCAGCGCACCAAGAGCCTGAACGACCAAAAGATCGTTTCAGAACAGTCGCTGGATCAGGCGCGCGCCGCCTTCGAGGCGCAAGAGGCGCACGTCGAATCACTCCGCAAACAGGCGGAGGCTCAGCGTGCGGCCGTTGCACTCGCCCGCTCGAATGTAAACCAGATAGCCGTGCGGCAGAATCAGGTAGCNNACTACACGGAAATCCACGCGCCCATTCCGGGAGTCATCGCCGTGCTGGCCGCACGTCAAGGTGAAGTGGTGAACATCGGCCAGCCCATCGTCTCGATTGTCGACCCCGATGATCTCTGGGTACGTGCCGATGTGGAGGAGACGTACATTGACCGTGTGCGCCTGGGCGACCGCCTGACCGTGCGCTTGCCCTCGGGGGCAGAGCGCCTTGGAACCGTCTTCTATCGCGGGGTCGATGCCGACTATGCAACCCAGCGGGACGTGAGCCGAACCAAGCGGGACATCAAAACGTTTGAGCTCCGCCTGCGCGTTGATAACCGCGACCGGCGGTTGTGGCCCGGCATGACCGCGTTCACCACGCTTCCCGCGCCAGACGCACGCTAGCCGCCGGCCGGAGAGGAACGATTCTTTACTCCTCTCTCTTGCCGTTCGTATCGTACACCTCCACGGAGCCGTACTTTTCCAGCACCTGACGGATGGGCTGTTTCTGGTCGTTGCCAGGCTGTTTGGCGTCGCCCACGCACACAACTTGTAGATGGTCAAGATCCACGTACTTCCGGGCCGCCGCCTGGACCGCGTCCGCGCCCGTCTGGGCGACTTGCCCGGGGTAGCGGTCCCAGTAGTCCAGGGGGAGGCCGTAGCTCTGGACCAGCATCCAGCGGAACAAAAGCTGCTGTTGCTGTTCCAGAGACAAGGCGAAGCTGGACACGATCGCGTGACGGGCTTCGTCCAGTTCGGGCTCCGGAACCTTCTCGTCCCGGATGCGCTTGAATTCCAACATCAACTGTTCCAGGGAGCCGTCGGTCACGGCGTTGCGCACCTCCGTGTTCGCCACCCACGGTTCACGGTATTTATCGTCTCCCACGCCGCTGTAAGCACCGTAAGTGTAGCCGTGCGCTTCCCGCAGATTCAGAAACAGGCGTGCCTGCGGGCCGCCTCCGAGCACCCGGTTCATCACCGTAAGCGCGATGTAATCTGGATCCCCGCGGCGTGCCCCGTAGTCCCCGGCAACAATGTTGGTCTGCACGGAGTCGGGACGGTCCACAAGGTAGATCTTCGCCGAAGCCGCCGGCGGCAGGTGGCTCCAATCCGGCTTCGGCGGCGGCTGGCCCTTCCAGTCGCCGAAGCTTTTCCGGATGAGCGCCAGGATCTCATCCGGTTTGACGTCACCGACCACGCCCAGGATGGCGTTGCCCGGAACATAGTAACGGGCGTGGAACTCTTTCAAACGCTCCGGCGTGGTGGCCTGGATGGATTCCGGGGTGGGCAAAGTAACCGCCGCCGGGAAGTCCCGATAGAGCGCCTGATGGAATTTCTCCTCCGCCAGCGCGGAAGGCTCCGCGCGTTCCTGCTCAAGCTGTGAAAGCTGTCGTTGCTTGTACTTCTCCAATTCGTCAGGGGGGAAGGTGGCATTCAGCACGACATCGCTCATCAGCTCCAGAATCTGGCCGGCGCTGGGAGCTAAACCCGAAGCTGCGACCGCGGAATTAGTGGAGCCGAATCCAGAAGAAGTGCTCAGCGAGGCGCCGATATTATCGACGTCCGCCGCCAACTGCGCGCTCGTCCGGTGCGTCGTGCCCTCCCGCAGCATTTCGGCGGTGAAACTCGCCAAGCCAGGCGTATCTTTCGGGTCTGACATGTCGCCGCCTTCGATCCAAAGCACGAAGTTAGCCGTCGGCAGCTTGTGCTGCTCGATCACCAGGACGGTCAGTCCGTTCGGAAGCTTGGTCACCACCGGCTTGGGCAGATGGACCTGGAGGATTTCATTACTCACCGGAGCGTGGTTGAGGCGCGTCACCTTGGAAAGTTCGGCGCCGTGCTGGGCTTGAGGGAATGCCGGCACGGCCGCAGCCAGCGCGGCCAACAGTATTACCAAAAAGAAAATCGCACGCCTGCTCTTTGCCGTCATGGTTATTTTCCCTCCCTCTGAGCTTTCGCAGATGTGCCCTGGACGGCGGCCGGAACGTCCGTGACCACCGCGAGCTGCTCCGGAACCAGGTACTTCTGGGCAGTCTCCTTCACTTGATCCGCCGTCACCACATCAAACTTGTCTACGATGGTGTTGATCAGGTTCGGATCGTCGAAGTACACCGCATATTGGCCAATCTGCTGGGCGGTGCCGAGATCGGCTTGCCGGGACCCAATCTGCTGCCGCAGGAACTGGATGCGGGCCTTCTCAAGTTCTCGCGCCGTGATGCCGTCTTTCTGTACGGCGGCGATCTCATCCCGGATGGCCTTGGCGCCATCCTCCGGCTTCACTCCGGGCCGCAGGAAGGCGTAGAGATAAAGCAGGCTCGGGCCGCGCCGGGATTCAGCCTGCGCGAAGACCTGGGTGGCGAACTGTTTCTCCTTCACCAAATGCTGATAGAGCCGGGAGCTCTGTCCCTGGCCGAGCACATTGGCCAGCACGCGCACGGCGTAGTTATCCGGCGTGTTGCCGGCTGGAATGTGATAGGCCATCAGCACCAGGGGCGTCCGCGCCAGCGGGTCCTTGATCGTTTCGCTCCGCTCGCCGTAATGCGGGGGTTCGGTCATGTCGACGGGCGGAGACACGGGCTGCGACGGAATGCCGCCGAAGTACTTCTTCACTTTCGCCAGCGTTTGCGCGGGATCGAGATCCCCCACCAGCGTGACCACGGCATTGTTCGGCGCGTAGTAAATGCGGAAGAAGTCCTTTACATCGTCCACCGAAGCCGCGTTCAGGTCAGCCATCTCGCCAATCGTGGAATGCTTGTAGGCAAAGTTGTCGTAGGCGAGGTTGTCGATGTCCAGGTAGGCGTGGCCGTAAGGCTGATTGTCTTCGCCCAGCCGGCGCTCCTCCTGCACGGCGTTGCGCTGGTTGTCGAGATTGGATTGGTTGACCGCCAGGGAGCGCATGCGGTCGCTTTCCAGATACAAGGCCAAGTCCAACTGGTTCTTGGGCAGCGCTTCGAAATAGTTGGTGCGATCCTCGTTGGTGGTGCCATTCATATTGCCGCCATTGTTAAAGACGAGGATGAAGTGCTCACCCTTGCCCACGTTCTCCGAGCCCTCAAACATCATGTGTTCGAACAGGTGGGCAAAACCCGTGCGGCCCGGGCGCTCGTTGCGCGACCCCACGTTATAGGTAACCGCAATGCCAAAAACCGGCGCCGTATGATCAACCGAGATGATCACGCGCAGGCCGTTATCGAGTTTCTGATCCGTGAATTCCACTCGCGGGAGCTTCGGCTGGTCCGCCCGCACCGGCTGCGTCGCGATGAGCAACCCACCGAGCAGCAGCCCACTCCATCGATATCTTTTCATCGTCGGCTCCTACAGATACTATTTTCTCCTGCGGATGACGTCATTCTCTTGCAGGCTTCATCTTAACTCAATTGGAACTCGCCTACGCGAAATCGAGCAGGCGCGACACGCAACCCGGCCCGCGCTCTGCCGAGGCTGCCTCGATGGACAACTGCGCGTCGGAACAGTTATTTTGTGACGGTCCCTTCGGGTTTCCCCTCCGTCAGCACCAAGCGCGGGAAGGTGGCCGGGTCCCCGGGGCTGAGGTGGAACAGGTGGTCTTTCTTGGATTGCAGCGTGATGCGTTCCAGGTCTTCCTCATGGGTCCGTTTGGCCGGGCGGATCACCCTCCTTACACCGAAACCCAGGCCCAACTCGTAACCCAAAGCGAACTTGCCACCGGCGAAGTAGGACACCGGAATGGCGATGTCTCCCGAGTAGCCCTGCGCGGTTCTTTTCCAAGCGGTATGGATTTCCTGCATGTAGGCGTGGGGCTTCGCGCGCGGCGGCAGGTAATCTTCATCGGAAAAGATGCTGGGCTGAACGTCGGCGAAGTTCCCAGGGCTGAAGTAGAGCGCATACTCGTCGCCAGTGGGCTCCTGCGCGAGGAAGTTTTTACGGAACCTGGTTTCAAGCATCAGCACGAAAGTGTCACCATTTTGAATGCCGCGCGCGAAGAACGGCTGATAGAGATCCGGGTCAGTGACGTCCGCGCCCACATAGAAATAGCTCTCGTTCCAGGCCAGGGCAACACGGGCTGACAGATCTCGCGGGCCCTTCCAGTGTTGGGCGCCCGACGTGACCCGCGCTGCCTCGTCGAGCCCGTAAAGCGGGCCGCTTTGCCATTTGGCAAAATCACCGTCCAGGTTGGGCGTCTGGGCAAGGTGATAGGCCGAAAGCGCCTCGTGGTTTTCATCCCATTGGAGTTTGCCGTCCGGGAGGTGCTGGAAGGCCGGGTCAGCTTTCACCTCGGCCAGGCGCTCGCCATTGTGCTTGACCGCGGGAGAAATCTCGGACAACAGCCGCTCGAAGCGCTTCTGGTTGCCCAGGCGCGCGAGCACCCCCTCTAAATCCGCCAGTTCCGAGGCCATCTTCGGCACGTCGAGCGGCTGCCGGCGCTCGCTGTAAAGCGGCGTGAAAATCCCATCGTCCCAAGCATACGTTCCGAAAACCCTGAGGAACGGCGCCAGCAGGCCCGGAGCGTCTTTGCCGTACTGGCTGGCCACGGCGTGCGTTTCGGATTGGGCAGGGTCATACGCTGCGGGGTTCCAGAGATAATCAGCGATGGTCTGAAGGGAGATCATCGAGGCGTGCGCCTGGTTCATGGGGTTCGAGAACAGTCCGCGCAGCACCGAAGGCAAGTTAGACGCGCACCCGGTGAGCGGCCCCAGGTGGCGGCGCCAGGGTGAGCCGTCGATGACGGGGTAATTGTCCCACACGAGTGGCTTCCTCTGGATGTACCCGCCCCACTCGCGCGCCTGCTCTACGGTGATGGCGGGAGAAAACACCTTTGGGCCGGTCCAGACGATGGAGACGCCGCGATCGACACCCTTGCCCAGTTCCTGGATGTAGTCCCGGCTGCCCCATTCGTTGCTATAGGTCGTGGGGGTGAGCACCAGGCGGTTTTCTGCAGACTGCCCCGTCAGATGCTTGTGGAGTTTGTTGGTCAAATAGATGTGCGCCTGCGCCAGCGTCTTGAACTGAGCCTTGTCCTGAGCGTCCTCGAGATCCTGGGGCACGTCATCCAGGAAAAGCGCGTAGCAGGAGACGCCCAGCTTGCCCACGCTCGCGAGCTTGTGGGTCAGCACCTGGAAGTCCTGCTCACTGGAGTAAACCATGCTGAGGCCGGGGCTGATAGCGAAGCAGAAATCCACAAAGTTGTGGTGCGCCGTGTCCACCAGTTCGCCGAGGCGCTTCTGCTCCTCGGGCGGGTAGGCGTCGCGCCACAGCTTGCGATGGTAGGGATCATCCTTGGGCGCGTAGTAGTAAACGTTCATGCCGTGCGCGCCTTCAAAGCGCAGGATGTCGATGCGGTCCTGGTGTGTCCAGGGCGTGCCGTAGAAGCCCTCCACGACTCCCCGTTCGAGAAAAGAGGGGAAATCCGCAATGACGGCGACAGTACCATTCTTTTCCACGCGCACGGCCTGGGGGTGGGGGAGAAGGCCGCGTGTGAGGTTCGACGGCCCGAGGGTCACAAGATCCGGAACGCGCAGCAGGGCGTTGTGAAATCCCTGCGGCGAGGTGGCAATGATGCGCAAGCGATTCGGCGCCGACGCGCGCGGATAAGTGGCCTCCAGGACATAGCCCTCCTTCGCGAGCGCCGTGGCAGGCTGGGCGCCCGTCGTGCCGGCCTCGCGTCGCAGCATGCCCATAAAGCTTTCCGCATTCCTCTCTTCGTCCAATTCAATCGAGAGGGCGCCCGGCGGCAGGCCGACCCGTTTGGCCTCCGCAGCGCTGGTGAAAAAACGGATCAGCGCCTGGTCCTGGGCCGCCAGTTGCTCGAGCTGGCGATGTACACGCTCGTCGAGTTTCGCTTTTGAGATGACCATCCAGGTGTGCGCCGGGCGGCGAGCGCCGATGAGCGAAGTTGAGAACATCACAAGCGCTAGACCCGCAATGGCAACGGTTCGCATGGTATTTCTCCCGCATCGGAATTCCCTGCTGCAAGGCGTCGAGTGTAACAGTTTGCAGAAGGACGTTCCAAGGATGTCTCCACCGTGGAATTCAGCACAGGCATGCATTGGCAGCACCCGCCGCACTTTGCGCCAGCCTGAGATCCTGCCCGCCATTCGTCTCTTGAAACCGAGGTTCGCGCCTGGCGCAACACCGGTCACGCTGGACCGCCGTTCATGACGAACGGCGTTTCCATGCCTTCCAGAGGCAGTAGGCGGGGATCCCGCTCCCCACCAACACGATTCCCCAGAGGGAGTCTGCGCGTTGCTGGCGGAAGGTATTCACGAGCAGGCAAACGGACAGAACCACAAACAGCGCGGGAACCACGGGGTACCCCCAGGTGCGGTAGGGACGCGGCAGGNNGACTGATACTGTCCGGTGAGCGCGAACAGTGCCGCGATGACGGCTTGTCCCACCAGCGAAACCGCGGGGGTGTGGAAGCGCGGATGCACGGCGGCGAGCGCCCGTGGAAAGAGGCCATCGCGCGCGGTAGCGTAAGGAATGCGCGATCCCGCCAGAATTGACCCGTTGAGCGTGGCGAAGGAGGAAATCATGACCCCCACGGCGATGAAGGCTCCCCCGGCGCCGCCCAGGAAGCGGCGCGCGGCGTCGGCCGCCACCGTATTCGTACCCATGACCTGGGACGCTGGCAGGACATAAAAGTAGGCGATGTTAACCAATGCATAAACCGCAACAACCAGCAGCGTCCCGCCGATCAGGGCCCGGGGAATGTTGCGGTGGGGATTTTCGACTTCTCCCGCCACCATGCTGAGGTTATTCCAGCCGTCATACCCCCAGAGGGCCGAAACCGTGGCCACGCCGAAAGCCACCAGCAGGCCGCTGCCGTGGCCCGCGGGTGCGAAAAACGGCCGAAAGTTTTGCCACGAGCCATGGCCGATGACCAAGCCTAGCACGATGAGAATTGCAAGCACCAGCAGCTTCGATGCGGTGAAGAGGGTTTGCACGGCGCCGCTACGGCGGACGCCAAGAATATTCAAGCCGGAGAGCAACAGCACCATGAGCGCCGCCCCCACCTGCAAGCCCGTCAGCCGCAGCGGAATTGCGTGCGAGCCGATGTCCAGGGTGGCTTCCCACAGGTTCGCGTGCAAGCGGGGGAAAAAGTAGGCGAGATAGATGACGAATCCCGTGGCGATGGCCGCGATCGAGGCGGTCTTGGCGATGATGAATTGGGTCCAGCCGTAGAGGAACCCGAAAAGCTCGCCGTAAGCGTGGCGCATGTAAACATACTCGCCGCCCGCCTCAGGCAGTGCCGCGCCCAACTCCGCGTAGCTCAACGCTCCGAAAAGGCTGAGGACACCCGCGGCCGCCCACACCACCAGCACCATGGCCGGCGTACCCACCTGCTGCAGCATGATGCC
>PMYF01000086.1:0-3531 GCA_003171295.1 Acidobacteriota bacterium
GAATGCCGAGCCCGACTCTTGTCACGACAAAGTCTGCAAAGCCGGCTTTCGCAGATATCTGAGAGAGAAGTACTCCGCGGAGATGAGGCGCGAACGGTTCGGATTCGAAAACGTCGATTTCGTGAATCCGCCGCAGTGGAACGCGTCCAACCCACCCTCGCGCATGCGCGTTATTTTCGACCCGATGATCCAGGAGTGGATCGATTACCGCTGCCAGACGATGGCGGACGCTCTGCGGCAAATGGCGTTATATGCCAAGTCATTGAACCCGGAAGTAGCGATCGAAGTCAACCCGCACGGCATTACCGGCGGGAACCGGGCCTGGGAAGCCGCGATCGACCACTCGCGCATTCTCAAGTGGACCGAGGCGTTCTGGACCGAGGAAGATCCCAACCCAGGTTACAGTGTGGACGGCCGGCTGCTGTCCCGCATAAGGAGCTATAAGCTGGCGCGGGCCTACAGAAACGTGCTGATGACTTATATCTCGGACGATCCGGTGGCGATGGCTGAAAGCCTGGCATTCAATCAGACCATCGGCTTTGCCGGCAGTGACCGCCTGACGCCCGACATGCTGCGCTACATTGCGTTCTACCGAAGGAACCGGGAACTGTTCACGGGTTCCAAGGATGTAGCTACGGTTGCGGTCCTACGCTCGTACCCTTCCATCACTTACGATCAGGCGCGCGTGCAGCTTGCCACGATTCTAGTCGAGCAAGCACTCATCCAAGCCCGGATTCCTTTCAACCTGATCTTCGACGATCAACTGGCGGACCTCGCGAAGTACAAGGCGGTCGTGTTGCCCGAAACGGAATGCCTTAGCGACGCACAACTCGAAGCGATCCGTAAGTTCGTCGCGGCCGGCGGCGGACTGGTGGCGACTGGGCAGGCGGGGCTCTACGACCAGTGGCGGAGGCTGCGCGTCGCGCCCGGCCTCAAGGGAATGATCGATTCCCAACCGAGCGCGCGCGACTACGAGGAAGAGGTCGCGCCGGTCGCAATCACCGGAGCGCCTGTGCGCAAGGAATTTGAAAAGGGACGGGTGGTCTACATCCCCGGAGTGAAGTTTGATGGGCGGCTCCCCGAATTCGGAAGTTTCTTCCGTGTCGACGATCGCTTCTGGAAACTGCCAAAGAACGCACAGGAGATCACGGATGGCGTGCGCTGGGCCTCGCGGAACGACGTTCCGGTGCAAGTCAGCGGACCCGCGTACCTCGTATCAAACCTTGTCGAACAGCCCGGGAAACGGCGCATGATGCTGCACCTGGTGAACTACAACGCCAAGAAGGCAGCATCGCTCGAGCCGGTCGAAGTGATCTGCCGGTTACCCCGCGGCCAAGCCGCCAAAGAGGTCAGGATCTACTCTCCCGATCTGGCTGGGTCGCGGGCCATCGAGATAAAGAGTACCGCTTCGCAAGTGAGCTTTGCCGTCCCCGTGAAGACATACACTCTAGCCGTGATTCAGTGGTGAATGCGATGTTTCCAATTGCACTGTTGGCGATGTGGCTGGCCGCACCGCCTTCCGCGATCCGGACCGTCCGGCTGGAGCATCGCGTCTTTACCGGTCTGCACGAAATGGATGGCAACTGGGCGGCGCTGTTAGCGGCGAGCGACGGCAAGGTTTATGCCGGGCTGGCGTATCACGGCGGCGACGGTCACCTGGCGTACTACGATTCCAAGACCGATCGCATGTACGACGCCGGGAACCTGACGGAATTGTGTGGCGAGTCGCACCTGAAGCGCGGACCTCAATCGAAAATCCACGCGAAATTCGGCGAGGGTAAAGATGGCCGGATCTACTTCGGAACCCACGCCGGCTACTGGTGGGACTACGCGCGGTTTGCGACAAAGGAGGGCTATCCCGGCGCCCACTGGATGGCATTCGACCCCAAGACAGGGCGCGTGGAAGACTTCGGACTGGGGGTTCCGAATGAAGGTGTGAACACGGGTGCCTACGATCCGCTGTTCAATCGCATCTACGGACTGACGCACCCGCGCGGCCATTTCGTGTACTACGACGTGGCCACCCGCAGGGCCGTGGACAAAGGGCGAGTCAATAACTTCGAATCGATCTGCCGCACGCTGGGGATCGACGATGAAGGCAATGTTTACGGCAGCTTCGGGCAGGGGCAAATTTATCGGTTCGATCCCCGCACCGATGAAATCGTCGAACTACCGGCGCGGATTCCCATACGCGAGAAAGGAGTCTCACTGGGGCGCGATTACTTCAAGTCCGAGACGGCTTGGCGAACCGTGGTTTGGGACAGCCAGACGCGCCAGTTCTACGGCGTGGATGAAAGCGCCACTATTCTGTTTTCGTTTAATCCTCGAGCGGGCAGCGGCGGCGAAGTGCGCCGGTTGGGACAGCTTTCGATTCCAGCTTATGACGACAGCCGCGAAGTACCCTATGCTACTCTCAGCCTGACACTGGGCCACGACCGCAAGTTGTATTACGGAGCGGCTGGCCGTGAGTTTGACTACGGCGGCAGCGCCGGAGCAGCCACGGCGCACCTGATCACTTACGACTTGAATACAGCTAAGCGCGAAGATCTGGGTGAAATGTTACTGGAAGATGGCAGCCGCGTGTTGGGCACCAATGCGGCGGATACCGGCCCGGACGGAACAATCTATATGGTGGGCGCTATCGAGGTACGGCCGCAGGCGGCAAAACCGGTCGAGGCCGCGGGGAAGATTGGCGACATCTATTACCGCCTTGCGCTGCTGATTTATCATCCGCGGTGAGGCCATGCTGAAGAGACTCATTTGCTTTGCTTTGATCTCACTGCCGTTGGCGGCGCAGCGGGATTCGAGATACGACTACTCCGTCGTGAAACAGGTACGCATTGACCTGCGCGATCTCGGCTACCCGCCCATGGACGTGATTCCGCCGGACGAATCGGCGATCCGGGCATTGGCGGTTGCGCCGGATGGAACCCTCTACGGCGCTACCAGCGGGAAGCGCAGTCACCTTTTCAAACTCAGCCCCGTGCACGGTTACGTCGAACCGCTCGGCGTGCTGCGGGACGTGAACGCGGTCCATCGGTCGCTCGTGGTTTCTCTCAACGGCGATGTCTTTATCGGGACAACACCAGGCGGCCACCTCTTAAAATACACGCCTTCGCACGACCACCGCGAGACGGTCCGCATGGATGCGCCGCTCGATGTGACCGACCTGGGCGCGCCCGTTGCTGGCGAGAGTATTTACACCCTGGCGATCGACAAGGACCGGATCTATGGCCTGACTTATCCTAATGGCTACTTCTTCAGCTACGATATTGGCGCGGGCAAATTTGCAACACATGGAACGGTCGCCGAGCGGAACATGCCCGGTGAGAAGTTCGAGAACGAGAAGGCCATCGGCCGCGGGATCGCTATCGACACGGATGGAAACGCTTACACGTCAGGTGAAAGTGGCCGCCTTTTCAGGCTGTCCCGCAGTGATGGAACACTCGAAAAGCTGCCGGTCACTGTGCCGGCAGTGCCGGGCCGGGAGCCATACAACCGGGTGGATGCCTGGGCTGTGACGGGCGAGGG
>PMYF01000086.1:3575-3700 GCA_003171295.1 Acidobacteriota bacterium
GTTGTGGCTCGAAACGGAAAGCTTTACGGTGTGGGCGGCGACGAGGATGAGATGGCCCGGCTGTTCTCTTACAATCCGGCGAACGGCGCCTATGAATTGCTTGGAATGGTGGATGTCAACCGGCG
>PMYF01000709.1:0-1455 GCA_003171295.1 Acidobacteriota bacterium
GGGACATGCAATACTACCCTGAGTGGATTCGACCCAGGCTGCTGCCTTCTTGCTAGCCATCATGTCCCTTTAATTATGCGCGAATGTATATATCTTTCAACAAACTCGGTGATTCTGGGACGTGTACCGGTTTTGACCTGATTTGAACAGATAACTACTTCAGTTTCACTACAGCCTCGAGTTTTCAAAGTACGCTAGAAACTTTGCGTTAAGATTTCGGGCGTCCGCCCTGCTAAGGAGTGGGTTATTCTTGCCTCGCGGTCCAAAAGGACTTTATGAGTAAGGCGTAATACCCCCACGTGGATTGTTTCCGAGTACGCCGTTTGAACGAAGCCGCTGGGAGCGGCGGACGCTTCGCGTGCGTGNNATGCTCGAAGAACTCGAGCGTCGAAATTACTCTCCGAGAACCATCGAGTGTTACATCCCTGCGGTGGAGGATTTTGCCCGTTACTTCCATCGCCCTCCAGACCAGTTGGGTCCCGAACACATCCGCCAGTACCAGGCCTATTTGTTCCGTCAGCGAAAGCTGGACCCGAACACCGTCAACCAACGCTTGGCCGCTCTGCGCTTCTTTTTCGTTAAGACTTTGAGGAGGCCCTGGAGCGTAGCGGTGACGCCTTATCCCAAGAAAGTGCAGCGCCTGCCCACGGTGCTGAGCCAGGCGGAGGTCGCCCAACTCATTAACGCCGCGCCCACTCCCTTCTACCGCATTTTGCTGAAGACCCTCTATGCGACCGGAGCACGCCGCGCCGAAGTGGCTCGCTTGAAGGTTAGCAACATCGATAGCCCAAGGATGGTCGTCCACATCCAGGGTGGCAAGGGCCGTAAGGATCGAGACGTCATGCTCAGCCCCATCCTGCTGGAAGCCTTGCGCGAGCACTGGCGCGGACTGAAGCCCAAGACGTGGCTCTTCCCCGGTAATCGTTGGCATACGGGCCCAGATCCGATTACTTCCAAGGTGATCTGGCACGCCTGCCACCAGGCGGCCTTACGCGCGGGTCTCCACCAACGTGTTCATCCCCATACGCTGAGGCATTGCTTTGCCACTCATCTGCTCGAAGCGGGTGCGGACCTGCGCACCATCCAGTTGCTGCTCGGTCACCACGATCTGGAAGAGACGACCCTCTACCTTCACCTTTCGCACCGTCACCTCGGCGCCACGGCCAGTCCCCTCGACGCGCTGGCGTTGTCAGCCCCGGGGAAGAAAGACGAGTCGCCCCGAGATGAATAAATGAGTCGGCCGCCGCTGGAAGTGGCCGATCTCATCCGGGTGGCAGGACAGAAATTCATCGAAGCGAGTCGCCGCTGGATCACCGGCCAACATCTCAAAGTGTTGGCGGCCATCGAGCGCTGCCGCACCGCCGCCCTGGGCGGGCATCGTGATCGGTGTGCCCGCTGCGGGTATCGTGCCCACTCGTCCAACTCGTGCCGGAATCGACACTGCCCCAAGTGTCA
>PMYF01000709.1:1552-10122 GCA_003171295.1 Acidobacteriota bacterium
TACGATCTCTTGTTCCGGACCTGCGCCCAAACGCTGCTGGAAGTGGCGCGCGATCCCCGCCATCTCGGCGCCGAAATCGGCTTCTTCGGCGTGCTCCACAGTTGGAATCAGAGGTTGGAACATCATCCCCATGTCCATTACGTGCTCCGGGCCGGTGGCCTCGCCCTCGATCCCCAGCGCTGGATCCACCCCCGCTATCGCTTCTTCCTCCCCAGAAAGGTGCTGAGTCGTGTTTTCCGCGGCAAGTTTGTTGCCGCTCTCCGGCGCGCCTTCGCCGACGGCCAACTCGGCTTCTACGGTGACTTAAAGCTTCTGGCGGAAGCGAAGGCTTTCGCTTCTTTCCTCCGCCCCCTCTTCCGGCAGGACTGGGTGGTCTATTGCAAGCCGCCCTTCGGTGGCCCCGAACATGTTCTCCGTTATCTCGGCCGCTACACCCACCGCGTGGCGATCTCCAATCACCGCTTGGTCTCCCTGGAGGGCCACCAAGTCACCTTTCGCTGGAGAGACTCCGCGCACGGNNGTCGAGGAGTTCTTGCGCCGCTTCCTGCTCCACGTGCTTCCCCCGGGCTTCGTGCACATCCGCCACTTCGGCTTTCTGGCCCACCGACGGCGCGCGGCTCTCTTGCCTCTTTGCTTCCGGTTCCTGGGACGACCGACCGACTTGCCCCCCACCCCAGAACTGCCGCCAGAGGATGAGGAAGGCTCGTCGATCACGCTGCCTTCTATCTCCTCGTGGTCCTGTCCTCAATGCGGCGGCCCCATGATTATCGTGGAGCGACTGAGTGCAGCCCAGATCACCCTCCGTTCTCCACCCCTTCCCCTGGCGAGGAACTCATGAAACGCTTGCGGTTACTCCCAGAACGCTTAGGGCTCTCAGCGCCAACACTCTTCGTGTGCCTCTTCGAGCCCGCAACCCTCTTTCACTACCCCTCCATCGCTTTCTATCGAGGTCCATCCACACTCCCATCACCTCTTCCGCCTCGCTTCGCCGTCCCTCCCCCACGCCTTTCTCGGGGACCGCCCTCCCACCCTGCACGAGAAACACGATTCAAATCCCATAGCGTCGTGACGCGGCTTCCTTCAAACGGCTGTATCGAAAGCGCGCCGTTGCGGCCATCGCGCTGCCCATCCCTTTTTCACCGGCGCGCTTCCGATACAGCACTAACGTTTCACAGGAGCAATCCGGCTTGGGTGGTCGGAAGGGCTGTGCTCGCTTGTGGCCATGTATGCCAGTCGATTCCGCAACAGGGTATGTGCGGAACGGAATCGCATCGGAGGCGCACGTACGAAACTGGGAGCCAAAAGCCGAGAGCGACCTTACGGCAGGAAATTCATGCGACGCAGGAGGTCCTGGAAGCGCGGGTCGGAGCGCAGGGATTATTTCAAATTTGCGTATTCCGCCTTGGCCTGCTGCAGGATGGCGATATCGGGGTCGGCGTCTTTCCAGAGCGTGAAGAAATCCTGATAGGCCGTCCGGGCTTTGACCGTGTCACCCTGGAGGGCGTAAGCACGCGCCAGTCCGAGGCGAGCCAGCGCGCCCCAGGGAAAGTTCACCACTAGTCCTCGGTGGTCAATGAATTTTTGAAATTCCACTGCCGCTCGGTTGCCGTCGTGCAGCATGAGATAGGCTTCCCCCCGCAAATAAGCGGGGCACATCAATATCGCGAGGTTCGTTGGTAGGCCAAGTTCGATCGTGCTCGCCACCTTCAATAGTTCGATTGCCCGGTTCGGGTCTTTGCGTTCCAGGGCGATCCCTCCTCGGATGGTAGGTAGCCAATACCTCTGGACAACAGTATCCAGCGAAAAGGTCTTGTCGAGTTCGGCCGCCAGCTTCTCCGCCCCTGCCGTATCGCCTGCCCGCGCCAGGACCAGCGCCGCTATGGCCCGCACATCGCGGTTCGGGGCCAGCTTCAACGCCGCCTTGACCTCGGCACGCGCCTGCTCCCGGTTTCCCGATTCCACCTCGCGCAGCGCTGCCGCTGCCTGATAGGCTGCCGCACTCTCTTTGGCGTCATTGTGCTGGGATGAATCCATCGCCCGCCCGGTCAGCTCATGCGCGTTCTTCAGCTTGCCGTACCAACCTTCCGTGTCCGCTTGCGTGGCCAGCAACAGGTCATCCGTGCCCGGCTTTCCCATGGCGGCTGAGACCAACTGCGCCATCTGCGCCGCATCGCCCTTCAGAAAGGCTAACTGGTAGCGGTTCTGGAGCATAAGCTCGTTCTCCAGCTTGCGCTCCTCCGCCTGCTTGTACACCGCCTCCGCTTCATCCAGCCGGTTGAGGGTCATGTAGGCTTGGCCGAGGTTGAGATAGTTGGCCACCATATTTGGCTCCAGGCGCAGCGCCGCTCGAAATTCCTCCAATGCGTTTTCCCAGTTTCCCAGGGCGGCGGAAATACTTCCAAGGAACATGTAAGGCAGGTCGTCTCTTGGGTAGGTCTGCTGCCACAGCTCGTAGGTCTGCGCCGCCTTCTCCAGCTCTCCCGTCGCAAACGCGTAGTAGATTCCCTCGATGCCGAACCGCTCCCGTTCGCTTACCTTCTCCCGCAGGTCGTAAGCCTTGCGTGCATTTTCGGCCCCGCGCCCCACTTCGTTGAGGTAGAAGTAAACTCTCGACATCCAGGCGTAGGTCGTGGCGAAATTCGGGTCGAGTTCCGCCGCCCGTTTGAAGAAAGGTACAGAGGCTGTGAGACCTTTCGCAGAGGCCGTCTTTAGTCCCAGGCTGTAGGCTTTCAGCGCCTCCAGGGATGGTGTGGTCGCTTCCTCCACCGGCGTGGCGTATTTCTGCACCGAGCTGAGCGACTCGCCCAGCTTGCCGCGCAAGCTGACCGCAGCAGCGTCCAGAGCCTTGAGCACCGCTTCCTTGGCCGTCGCCTGCTCCTGCGTTTCAGCCAGCACGTCCCCCGTGTTGCAGTTCACTGCCTTCAGGCCAATCACGTACTGACTGCCCAGCACCGCAATCGAGCCGGTCAGCATGGCCTTGCTGCCCGTGCGCTGGCAGACCTCGTGTGTGACCTCCGGCGTCAACCGGTCACCGGCGGGACGGCCCATCAGCTTCAATGTCTCATTTACCTTGTCCCCGGAAAGCAGGTCGAGAAAGGGGGATTGCTCAAGCTGTACCGAGAGCCCCTGTTTGAGCGTGTCGTCAAATACGCTGTCACCGGTCTTGTTGTCGAAATCGGAGAGGACGATAGTGTCCTTGTCGGTCAGGCGGGTCGTGGTCTGGCGCGAGCGGAAGTAGAACGTCCCCCCCATGGCAGAAGTGACAAGGATTACGGCCGTGGGAACAAGAACCTTCCAGAGTTTCCTGCCCGCCACAGGAACTTGGCTCGCTCTCACTTCGCTCGATGACGAAGGTCGCCCAGATTCTGTATTCCGCTTCAGGCGTTTCAGATCGGCACGCATCTCGGAGGCATGCTGATAGCGGGTCTCGCGGTCCTTCTCCAGCGCCTTGTTGATAATACGTTCCAGTTCAGCCGGGCAGTCGGGATTCAGTCGAACCGGCGATGTAGGGGCTTTGTGCAGGATCGCATCAAAGATAACCGCGGAAGTTGTCCCGGAAAAGGCGGGGCGGCCTGTCGCCATCTCATACAGGACCCCACCAAAACTGAACAAGTCTGTTCTCGCGTCGATCTCCTCGCCTCGCGCCTGCTCCGGCGACATGTAGGCGATGGTCCCAATCGCCGCACCCGGGCTGGTGAGATGCTCGGGCTCGACCGATGCGGTGGGCAGCGCGGAGGCTCCCACCGCTTCCGCCAACCGCCCGGGCTTTGGTGCTAGCTTGGCCAAACCAAAGTCCAGGATCTTCGCCTGGCCACGCTGGGTCACGAAAATGTTCGCTGGCTTGATGTCCCGATGGATGGTCCCCTTCACGTGGGCAGTGTCCAGCGCATCGACAATCTGAATCGCCAGGTCCAGCAGTTCGTCCGTCTTGAGCAGTTTCCCGGCAAGGCGCTGCTTCAGCGTCTGTCCCTCAAGATACTCCATGGCGATGAAGGGCTGGCCTTCGTGGTCATCAATGTCGTGAATGGTGCAGATGTTGGGATGATTCAGCGCCCGGGCGGCCCGCGCCTCGCGTGTGAACCGCTCAAGCACTTGATGGTCCTTCGCCAATCCTTCCGGCAGGAACTTGAGGGCCACTAACCCGCCGAGTTTGGTGTCCTCGGCCTTGTACACCACGCCCATGCCGCCACTGCCGAGCTTTTCGAGTATCCGGTAGTGGGAAATGGTCTTGCCAACCATGGCGAGGGTCCCGCCTTTGGTGGCCATGTTAGGCCGCGTTTAGAGCTAAGTCAAGGCGATAGGACTATCCTCAGCGGCTTCGGAATTCCCGCACAGGGAACTGCTGGGGCACGGCTTGGGGCGCATTCGACGGCTGATCGTGGCGGCACCTCCCCCTGGCGTCGATTTTCCCAGCCGGTTTTTCGCGGTTTGCCGACACGTCCAGGATGGGCCGATGCACCCGAGGGAAAGTTGAAAAGGGGAGAGCCTAAGGACCGCAGAAAGGGAGTTCTCAACTGGAGTCGGGGACGGCGGCCACCGGCATTCCCAGGCTGAGTTGCAAAAGCAGGAGCAGATCGATGGCAGCGCGCACGGGGTGGGTGCCCCGATGGAGGTAACGCACCCGGTAGAGCCGTTCGATGGTCAGGGCCAAGCAGGTCAGCAACCAGACCACCAGCAGGCTTGGCCGCTCATGGTGGCAGATGTGCTCGAAGCCGTAGCGGTTCTTAGCGTCATGGAAGCCTTGGTTTTCGATTTCCCAGCGGCTCTTGGCCATGCGGAAGATAGCGCGGCTGCCCACCCAGCGGCGAGGAAAGTCGGTGAGCCAGTACGCCTCGCACACGGTACCGTTCGGCTTGTACTGCCGATAGCGAACCACCCGCACGGTTTCCCAGCGCAGCGTTTCCCAAGGGTCAAAGTCGTCGGCATCCCAGATTTCCACCCGGTCCTTCCCCTGCCGGAAGACTTGGTGGGCAGACTGGTGACGAAACCTTTTCTGCGCGGCGGCGAACAATTCGGGGAGATTATTCTTTAAGCGAGCAACGACGTAGAGTCCCCCATCGTTGGCGTCGTGCAGGAAGGGAGCGCGGGCGAATTCCCCATCGGCGACCACATAGTCGGCGAAGCGGCGACCGGTGTTCTGGACGGTACGGCGCAAGAGCCGGCGCGCGGCGTTGTACTCGCTATCCCCGGGACCGTACGGTTCGACATCCAAAGGCAAGGTCAGGCCGGTCCCCACCACACTGATCAGGACCAGCCGGTGGTGGTAACCGAGGATCTCCCTTTTTTTGTTCCGGTAGGGACGGCACAGAGCACAGCCTTCTTCACGCGATCGTCCGGCGCTGGTGCCATCCAGGGCCAGGCCGATGAAGCGGCTGTCGTCGAAGGCTTTGTGGCGCTTGGCCTGGCGCACGGCGGTGACAGTCGCCCGCCGCGTCACCGCCGGGTCAAGCCGCTCGGTGAAATAACCGAGCGCATCATCGCCGAAGCTCTGGGAGACGTCCAGGGCGCGGCGGCCCCGCGAGCCCACCAGCGCTTCAATCCCCGCGAAGGCAGCGCGACGCAGCAACACGCCTATCAACAAACCCCACAGCAGGGCGGCAGCCGGAATGCGCCCCTGCGAGCGGCCATCGCCCGGGCGCTGTAAGTAGAATTTCAGACCCAGACACTTCGCCACGTACTTGCGCAGGCGACGGGGCGTGGGCCCTTTCACCAGCGCTTCTGCCTCCGCCACAGGGCCAGCAGTCGCGCGTTGGCGGCGAAGACCTCAGCCACGGCCTCTTTAAACTCCCGCCCCGCATCGACCCAGCGCTGAACTGCTTCGACCCATTCGTCGGGGATGCGCTCCACGTGCTTCTTGCCTCCGTCCATGAAGGTGAGCGACCAAACGGGGTGTCCCCTCTTGTCTGTAGCACAGTGGCAAGTGGGCTGACCACAACGGCGGTAAGTAAGCGAAAGCGAACCGGGCAGCAGGTCGGGCGGGATGGGAAAGCGGCGAAGGAGCTCGAACTTGCGCTGGCGGAGTCGGGCGGCTTGGGGACCTTTGGGGGTGATGTCTATATGCGTGTAATAATACACACAGCAGACGCCAAGTCAAGCCCTTTTTGAAGAATGCGAAAATAGGAAGGGATCAGGAGGGAGGGGGCCGAAACGCCGAGAGATGCGCGGCTATTGGCTCAAGCCGGAACGGCGTGCTTGTCCTTTCCGAAGCTGGTGGACTATCCTATCGTTAGCATGTCATCTGTCCGGTCCAATTAGCACGTGATCTGTCCGCTGGAGGCGGCGGGGAGTTGAGGCATTCTGTGGAGAGGAGGCAGGATGCCAAAATACTCAACGGTCGCCTGGGAGCGGGCGATGAAAATTCAAGAGGTGATTTTGCGAGCGCTGGCGAAAAAGATCACGTGGTGCCAGGCGGCGGAGATCATCGGGATCTCGGACCGCAGCATGCGGCGCTGGCGGAAGCGCTACGAGGAGCACGGTTATGACGGGCTGTTGGACCGGCGGCGGGGGAAGCCGAGCCCCAAGCGCGTCCCCCTGGCGCGGGCGGAAGAAGTGCTGCGGTTATATCCGGAGAAGTACGCGGATCTGAACGTGCGGCATTTTCACGAGAAGCTGCAGGAAATGCAGGGCATCGAACTGAGCTACACACGGGTGAAGCTGGCGCTGCAAGGGGCGGGGCTGGTGAAGAAGGAGCGGAAGCGGGGCGTGCACCGCCAGCGGCGACCGCGCCGGCCGCTGCCCGGGATGCTGCTGCACCAGGACGGGAGCCGGCATCAGGGGTTTCAGGACCAGCGTTGGTATGACCTGATCGAGATCGTCGACGACGCCAGCAGCGATACCGATTACGCGCAGTGGGTGGAGGAGGAATCGACGCGCACGGTGAGGGCGGCGCTGCGCGCAGGGATCGAGCGGAAGGGGCGGTTCTGCGCGCTTTACAGCGATCGGGCCAGCCACTTCTTCCAGACGTCCACGGCGGGCGGGCCGGTCAGCCGCGAGCAACTCACTCAGGTGGGGCGGGCGCTGAAGGAATGGGGAATGCGCAGGCTAACTGTACTTCAGAAATCTTGAGGCTTCCTATGTTCGCGGATATTCGCAAAGCTGACCGCGATTTGCTGCCCAAGTCTTAGCTCGTTGACGAACACAACCGGCTGGTTGCCAAGACGTCCAAACCAGGACTTTCCCCATTTTTCAGCCTTCCCAAGCCAGCAGGAGTTCCCATTGCCAAGTTTTGGGCGGTGGACCGGATGGTTCGGGGCTGGTTTGAGAAAGAACCTTATGGATGCCATGGGCCAGAGCGTAGAAGCGGAAAGGCGGAATGCCGAAGAAGCGGAAGGAAATGATCAGGAGCCTTTCGCACAAGCTTCTCAGCTTTAACTTCTGCCCTAAGAAAGTGGCGGCAAAGTAAGCCGCGGCCGTCACCAACACCACCAGGTTTTTCAGCCGTTGATAGCGCAGAACGCGAATATCTTCCAAGTGATAGCTCTGTTTGAGGAAGCGAAAAGTTTCCTCAATTTTCCAGCGGGTCAGATAGATTTGCACGATCCACCCTAGCGATTCTGAGTCCCGCGCTCCCTCCAGGTTGGTCAACAGCAGGAGCGGATCTTTCCCGAAACCGGCCGCCACCACCAAGAGCATCTTCTCCTCTCGCCCCGGCAGGTGCAGGGGTTCGGCACCGTAGCGGAGCTCATAGACCTTTTCTTTTCCCTCCTCGATCTTGATCACGCGCGCCGCATAACGCAGACGACACCGGCCACCCACCTCCGCCACACTCCCTTGCAGGCGGCGTCGATCGATCACGAAACGTTTGCCGGTGGACCGGATCACAAAGCGCTCCCGCCGCGCCAGCAGCGGCTCCAAGACCTCCCGGCGGTCTCCGCCTCGATCCAGCGCCCAGATCCCTCGCCCTCTCGTATGGCTCCGCACCAAGTCCACGGCCGCCAGAATCTCTGCGTTCTCACTACTAAACTCTTTCGCCTCCGCCGAGTATAGCTTCTGGTACAGCGGCACGATCTCGCTGCTTTTCACCTCCGCCGCCGTGATGTCACACAACCCATAGCCGTCATGCAGTTCGCCGGTGCTGCCGTCCCGCACCTTTGCCAGGTATTGCATCTTCTGGGCGTATTCCTTGCGCAGGTCACTCAGCTCCAGGCACAGCACCGTGTTCGCTTCTACTCGTCGACTCCCCCGCGCTGCCCAGCGCTCGCTCCGGTGGCTTTCCAGTTCCGTCGCCTCCAGATTGCGCGACAGACGGTTCTCCGTCTTGATCAAATCAATCTCTTCTTGCAGGCTGCGCGCGATGTTGCTGAGCTTCACGTCCTGACTGGCCTGCACGCCAAACAACATCTGACCGACGAACTTCTGTAAGGGGCGGCTCAGACCTTCGCTGAGCTGCAAGGAGAACTTCGTGAGCTGGGCTTTCAGTCGGGAACGCAGTCTGTTATCGTGCATCGGGGATGCCTCCCAGGTGGTTTGGATTTCTCGCAAAAACCCTTCTACCACGGAGTTCGTCCCCGTTCACTTGTTAGAAAAAACAACTCCCGCTGGTTCTATTACTTGCCTGAAATCAGATAGAA
>PMYF01000821.1 GCA_003171295.1 Acidobacteriota bacterium
ATGTATATATAGAACAACTGTTCCGCAAAAGTCAAGGGAAATCCGGCTCCTCGCCGAATCTTTCTGAGGATTTCACTGGATCTTGGATTGTCCCCTCCGCAGGTGTTTTGGGACAACCGGCCCACCAGCCGGGAGAACGTGGCTCACCCCACGGCGGCGCTATTCCTCAATCCTCCAATGCAGGTCTAGGGAAACCAAGTAGACTATTGCTTTTCTAGTATGCTGGTGGAGATTAAGTGAGGTGAGCTAAATCTGTCGCGGACAGACCGAGTGCTTTAGCAAGACAATCGAATAACTTAACAGCGTCCACATACGCATCTTTGACCCCCTGAAATCCTAGTGTCGCGTTGCCTTCCTTGTGAACATAGTAATCCCTATTTGTAAGTAGACTATCCATTGACGATTCAATTTGCGTCCCCTTCATCTCGGTCTCAAGGCATATTCGCATTGCAGTATCAAAATGGCCAAGAAACTCCTTGATCTTTCCAACGGCGGGACGTCGGAATCTTGTGTCAAGCATCTTGCCCACGAAGTTTGAAACGGGGGTATCTTTCGTCTTCTTGGCCCGAATCACAAACATCTGCTCGATACGCGTCTCAAATTCCGAAACTATCTCCAGAACCAAATATCCAACAACAAACGCTTGAAGCTGGGGGTCGATCTTCGTGAGTTCACCCATTTGCTTGTCGGCCAAGTTGATCGCAGTATCGATCCGGGCAAAATTCATGGATGGTTATCCGAAAAGAATGGCCTGAGCTTCCTTCAACCGAAACTCTATTGTCTCCTCATCGGTAGTGCTTGCGGAAATCGCCGTCATGTATTTTGTGTTCCGAAGAAGCTGCTGCCTGAATCTTTTACCCACAGCCGGCGACACCTTCTTGAGATTCTTGCCGAAAGCCACGAACACAGAATCGAATATGGCGGCGTTCAATCCCGCCCGAATGTGAAATGGCTTTGGGCCTAAGGTCTCGCATACTGCCGCCGCCGTTTTCTCAAACGAATCGCTGAAACTTGCCTGTTCGGACTCGTCAGACTTGCGATGCTTTTCCATATAATCATTCAAGAATTGCTTCATTGGTTTCTTGTATTTCTTGCTGTCGTGCAACAAGGCGAAAAAGCGAAGGATCAGTTCAACGTCTCGAAATCGCGCGTCGGAACTGGGTTTTCCAAATATCTGCCGCCATTTGTTAAACTTATTGAGACGGAGAAGCATGTCGTTAAATGTCCCCTCATAGATGCAATTGCGGATTTCCTGCCCGATAAGAAGCGTTCCTCCCGTGTTGAGCCGTTCAAATATGTGGTAAATGCCGCTGTTATCTCTGGGGTCAAGCTGCTGGACAACGAAGGACCGGAGAACTGCACCACTCAGCCGATTGAATGCGGATGGATCTGTAGTCTTAATATCTTGATAAGTCTTCCCAAGATAGGCACTTTTCTCGTGCAGCCCAATAAGTCGGAAGGTCGTTTTTCTACCTCGCACCTCGTCTCCAAATTCGCCGCGCCAAAAATCAATAATGCTCCTGAGACGTTGATGTCCATCGATGACGTGAAGCAGTTCGTCAGCATCCTTGTAAAGGAAGATGGCAGGCACGGGGAGGCCAAGTAAGAATGATTCTATGAGCCGACTCGCTTGCTTTTGCGACCAGACATATTTGCGTTGGAACTTGGGGATCAGGATGGTCTTGTTGAACTTCGGAACAATCACATCGAGCGTGTAGTCGGCTGGGTAGGTGACTATCTTGTAGCTGGGTGGAGTACTCTCAATATCTTCCATCTCGCTTGGTATAGCTTCGATTCCGGCATCGTTACGGGCCTTGGTTGTTTGCATTAGCGTACCTCTGTTTGTGAGTGCCAATTCAGAACATTACAGGGTATTGCGGATTTTACATAACTCGAGCTTTCCTGTGCAAGCGCCAATTCCGGATGTTTCGAGTTCATGGCGGCGGATCAATACATCGGGGATTTACAAAATGCGGGTTTGCAGGTCTTAAAGGTAAGGCTCCTTGTCGGATGGACCCGACGCGACGAATCAGGATTTGGTAAGGGAGACCAGGCTGGCGTTGGTCCCAGATGCGCGGAGGCCGATCACGTACGCACAGCCTGAAGCGAATGGGCGAACACTTGATAGTCCCAGACAATATAACCATGCTCATCAGCAGCATCAACCGGTACATGCGAGCGGTGTTGGAGCAGGCGGGTCCTTCGGCTCCGCCCAGGACGGGCAGGCAGCACCGTACAAGGTCAAGGCGATTGCAGGCACATCAAGTCGCCCGGGAAGGCAAGTCCCGTAGGGACGCCAAGAAGGTAGTGTGACATCGCTGCTTTGCCCTTCTTCGTGTCGCGGGCATCTTGCCCGCGCGTCCCGCGGCCGTCTCGGCCGCGGACTTGCACTAAGAAACGAGGGCAGGATGCCCTCGTCACTCGCGGGCGAGACGCCCGCGACGCAAACTAACGATGTCGTATTAGGCGGGGGTGGAGCGAGCACGGCAGCAGCCGGGCGAGCGCAAAGCCCGGTAAGCGGCCGCAACCAGACATAGCGAGTGCCTGGGCCTGCGCGCGGAATATACCCGACTCGCGATGGCGCGGTGAACTTTGTGGAAGAGGGACGCCACGGAGAATCACGCCATCGGCAGTCGAGATGGACCCCTTGGCCGATCACGGCACTGCCTCTGGCCGTTCGGAGCCCCCTACCGGGGGTTCCGCCCCTCGACTTCGCTCGGGGCTCCACCCCCGGCTAACATCTTTCGGCCTTTCAGGCCTCGCGCGGTCGCGGCCGGGCGAGCGCAGAGCCCGGTCTTGGTAGCACAGCCGTCTCGGCTGTGCAATCAAGAATGACCCACGCACACAGGCCAGACGCCTGTGCAATCAAGAATGATCCACGCACACAGGCGAGACGCCTGTGCTACCAGAGCGAGTGCCTGGACCTGCGCGCGGAATAGGCCCGACTTTCTCACATCGCGTCATGGGCGCAGGCGTAAAGAGAGACGGAGAAGTTCTGAAAAACTTCCCTGCTTTCCCCTGAAAAATCTGAACCTTCCGGCCCCCCCCGTCGATAGTAATAATGAGCGAGCGAGAACAGGGGCTGCCTCCAAGCTGGCCCCTCTAGCGGACGCGGGTTTCTTCCTCCTTTCCCCCGTCCGCTAATTTTTGCGCCTCATCGGCCGGTTTGTTCCAGATCCCTTATCGCCTGGGCCAGTTGAGCGTTGCGGGCGCTCTGGACATCTGTCGCCCCAGCGGCCCCGGCTGGCTGAGCCTTGGCGCAATACAGCGACGCTCCGCCGACAATCAGCACCGCCATCCCCGCCACGAACAGCAGCGGTTTGAGCAGCCAATCCTTCATCGAGTGCCTCCTTTGGGTGCGGCGGGGCAGGGGCTGGCCGGGGAGCGGGCGCCCGATCTGCGAAGGCTTTGGCTGGGCTGCCGCCCGGCGGCCTTGGAACCCCTGGCCGCACCATTCCTCCTCGAAAGCCGGCACAAACCTCCTTGGCCCCCGGGCAGACTGCCGCGGGCGCCATCCGGCTGCCTCTCTTTTTGACTTCTCAAGGGCAACATACGACACGCCCCCGCCGCCGGCCAGCGACGCTGATTTATAAATTCACCACGGCGGGCCTGGCACGGCAGCGGCGTGGTGCAGCCGCTCGGCTGAGTTCTTTCTTTTCCCCGGGACCTGGTTCTCCGGGTGGCTTGGCTTACCCCCAGATGGGTGAAGATGGGTGAGGCCCGACGGGGCGAAGGGTTTTAGCCGGGGGTGCAGCGGTCCGAGCGAAGTCGAGGGGGGCGCGTAACCCCCGGTAGCGAACCCGCCTGCTGCCTGTTGCCTGCTTCCTG
>PMYF01000458.1 GCA_003171295.1 Acidobacteriota bacterium
AGCGAAATGGATAGGCCTCTGGGTCACAATCACGCCGACCTTCGGATTTCCGGACAGATCCAGCGGCCCATTCACTGGTCCTTCCACCTGCGCCGCCACCAGGTGCTTCTTGGGCAGGTCCCTTTCCGCTTCGTTGGTTACCTCCACCAGGTGGCTCACCCAGGCGCCCGCGTCCGCCAGAGGCGTGGGAGGGTTGCCGATGTCCGGCGCCTCGTCGCACATCTCCAGAATGACGTTGTCAAAGGCATTGACTTCTTGCGTGATCTTGCGCACGTAGTCGCTTTCCCGGCGCATGACGTCCGCGTGCTTTAGCGTTTGGGCATCCTGATAAGAGCACTTGCCCTCGCCCTGGATATTGTTTTCGTAATACAAAGGGGAGATTGGCCACGTATCGGAGTACTGCGCGTTGAAGAAACATATCTCCACCACGACCCCGCGCTCCGCGGCCTTGGCGATGAAGTCCTTCAGACGCGCGAAATAGGCCGGATCCCACTTGTCGAGATCATACTTATTGCCTCCGTATATATAACCAGGCACGTTACTATGTGCCCAGGGGACGACCAGGCTTTGCGGTTTTGGACCCAGCGGGTTGCCGTCAATATACTTCCCGACCGTTTCAAACATCGCCCCGGCATAGATGCGCGTGTAATTCAGCCCGTACGCCTTTAGCGCATCAAGATAGGGAACATAGTCAAAGTCCTTATTGACCACGGCGCCGTAATGTTCGGCCGAGGTGATCAGGATGGTCGGCTGACCATTGAACAGGTAATAGTGAGGATTAGCGGGATGCGACTTGATGGGCTCGGCATTGGCCTGAGCTATCAGGAGGACCCATACAAAACCCAGACACGCTACTTTCTTCACCATGCAACCACCCTCCTCGTTTGAAATCCCCTGCCTTATACGCAGGTGAGAAACCCAGACTAAGTCCGCTGGATGCGTAGCGCGATATCCACCGTGTGCCCAGGCGAAGTCAGGGTTCGCTTGCCTCCTGGGTGCTGGAACGTCTCGCTGTGGAGGACTGAACCCGTAGCCGGGTCAACCCAATCGGCCTTGTAACTACCGGCAGGCAAGCTAAGCAGCAGATCCTCCTTGTAGTTCCCGTGTGTCACTGTGTAATCACTTCCACTACCACCGGTGCTGTGGTGGTGATACAAGGCGTACTGTTTTCCTTCCTCGCTCATGCCCCGGCAATAGGTTCCCGGAGGAATCCCGTTGAGGACATAGGATATGTCCGGGTGCATCTTCAAGAAGTCGAAGCTCTGGATGAACTCTTTGAGGTACTTCAAGGCGCTCAGAACCTGGGCGTTGTCTGGTGTTTTCCCAGCGGGGTTCTCGACCGTATACTGCGCGTTCAAGTGGTTGAAGCTGGCTCCGCCTCCCACCATGAACTCCCAGGCTTCGACGCGCGAATCACCGACTTTGTCCCCTTTGTACCAGAAGGGATAGTAGGCAGTCTCATTGAACTCGATCGGCTTGTTGCGCCCGTACGCATAATCGAGGCCTTTCATTCCACCCCACTGGAATCCTGCCTCCCATACATATTGGGTCACGATGATCGAGACATCCGGGTGCGCCGCGAAATCGAAGGGTCCTCCCGTGGGCCCTTCCATCTGCTGCGCAATCAGATGTTTCTTGGGCAGACTACTTTCGGTACGCTTCGCAACCTCCACCAAGTGGCTAACCCATTGCCCGGCTTCCGCCATCGGAGTGGGGGGATTTCCGATGTCCGGCGCCTCGTCGCAGATTTCGAGAATGACGTTGTCGTAGGCATTGACTTCTTGCGTGATCTTGCGCACGTAATCAGCCTCTCTTTGCACCAATTCCGGATGCCGCAGAGTCTGGGCATCCTGGTAATCGCATTTGCCGACACCCTGCACATTGTTTTCGTAATACAAAGGCGAGATAGGCCAGGTGTCAGAATACTGGGCGTTGAAAAAACAAATCTCCACTACGACGCCGCGTTCGGCCGCCTTGGCCACGAAGTCCTTCAGCCGCTCGAAATACTCCGGGTCCCAGCGGTCGAGATCAAACTTGTTGCCGCACAGGGCATAGCCGGCCACCTGGCTGCGCCCCCAGGGCACTACGAGGTTCGCGGGTTTGACCCCCAGACTGTTCCCCGGCCCAAACTTTCCGATGGGCTCGAAAAGGAACCCGGGATAGATGCGGGTATAGTTGAGCCCGTACGCATGGAGGGCGTCCAAGTAGGCAACGTAATCGAAGGCCTTGTTGACAACTGCCCCATAATGCTCGGCCGACGTGATCAGCACGGTGGGTTTGCCCTGGAAAATGTAGTAATGCGGATTCTTAGGATGTACCGCGATGGGAGTCCCCGATTCCCCTGCCGCAGCCGCTGCCCGGGCGGGGTGGGCGCATACCCACAGTAGGCACCAGCATGTACCCAGGAGGAGAGTCGCGTTCCACCTACGACCGCCCCGAACCATGTTCCCGCTTATGTTTGGCATCACCTATTGGTCCTCCTCTATGACTTATTTCTCAACCTTCTTAAGCAGTAGGGCCCAATCCATCCAGCCGGGAGGCTTGGGAAGGGTCCAGGACGGCCCTTGGACAACAGGCAGCGGAACGATCTCCCCCGTGGTGGCGCTGAACCATTTTGCCTCGTAGATGCCTGGCTCAAGCTTGATCGTGACATCGCCGCATTCGTTTTGATATCCGAAGTGTTCCGGGTTCCCACACAGACGGCCCAGGGAGACGTATACGGCGTAAGTCTCTCCCGGCTTGGCGAGGCAATAAGCGCCATTATTGACCAGTTCGTCGTGCGGTTCTGTCTTCCACCACTCGAAGCTGGTAAAGAAATCCACCATATGCCCGTAGCCCTTGAACATCACCTGGGTGTCGTCGCCGCGCCCGTTGATCCAGCCCCCGCCCGCGTCTGGCCAAACGTTCGTGCCGCGGCGGCAACTTTCACCTGCGGTCCCATAAGCGCCGGCCATCGCGATGTCCCACGCCATTTGGCGCAAAGTCTCCGCGGACTCCCCCGGAGGGGCAGCCGCCCAGTGCGGATAGTGATCCTCGTACCCATACTCTTCGTTCGTCTGCGGGATGATGCGCCCGGTCTTCTTCTGGATCTCGCGCTCCTCCAGCATCAGGGCGTGCTGCTGGTGTGACCAGTTCTGGATGGAAGTGAACCCGAACCATTCGGAGGCGCGGTCCTGGTTCTCACGATGCACCGGGTGGCTGCTCGCGAGGTGTTTGTAGGGATCCCAACCTTCGATCAAGGTTCCTGTCGCGTGCGCCCACTTCTCGTCGCGGAAGCTGTCGAGGTCATCTCCCAGGTCGTAGGTAATATTGGAGAACGCACTCAGCCGGGAGACTGCGTATCGAATGTAGCGGCGTTCGTCCTCACTGCCCGCTGGCGCCTGGGCGTGATGTGTAGAAATGTCCAGGATCACCGAGATGATCACATTACGTTCTCTGGCGAAGCGCAGCATGCGCTCCCATTCTTGCCAGTAGGGAATGTTGAAGCGTGTGAAGTCGATTCCCGGGTTGTCAAGACTCTCGGGCTTCTCCGCCGTCCAGGGCCGCAGGAACAATGTGAAATTTTCACCGGACATCACCGGTTCACCCCAGAGGAGGTCGGCCGCGCCCGCCAGGAGCACCCGGAGTCGGTTGATCTTGAGCTGGTGAAGGCGTTCGATGCTGTAATTGATGACCCTGTCTTCGCGGAAGCCCATCAGCCAGAACGCCGTAGTACCGTTGAAGAAATAGTGCTCCCCGGTGCCTTCCCAGATGAAATGCCAGGGATACGCGGGATCCACACGGATGGGCCCACGCCGGCGCCCGTCGGAAGCCCGGAAGGAGCCCGTGTGTGTCTTCTCGAAACCGCCCTGGCGGTAAGTAACCGAGTAGCTGTAATCGCCCGGCGCCCAAGGCATGAACCTCACGCGGAAGACACTTCCATCGGCAGAATCGCAGAAGCCGTCCACCGNNAACGGGTTCTTCGCGTCGGGTGACGCGACGTTCAGAGTAACTTCCACGTAATCGTACGCTTCCACCGTTTGGGCAGATTGGGCAACGTTAATCGAAGCCGGAACGCCCATACCGCGGGTTGCCGGACACGCGAACAGTACGAAGCAGACAGACAGGAACCGGCATAAACTCGGTTTTGGAATTTCCCTGATCATGGTTTGACTCCCTCAGTGATGTGTTTGACGTGCCGGGGCCCACCGGACAATGCCTGGGGCTGGCGAGTTCGTCAAGTGGAACTATCCGGGCCGGATCCGTACGCGTCCGAAAGGTTAGCAGGTTGCCGGAGGCCTTGCGCACCGGTCCCCAGACCCACCCTTGTAGTTCCTCGTTCCTTATCCTCAGGACTTGTTGAGGCTGCTCGGGAAATCGCGCAGATGCCCTGGCCAGGGATTTCGGAGCCGTGCGGGCCTCCCCGCCCGCCGGGCGCTGCCGCTTGTGCCGTCAAGGTAATGGTGGTCGAGCCTACGGAGAGGCCGGGCAAGCGCTCGGGCATCCGGGTCGTGAGGACACAGCAACCTGACAAGTTCGAACCTTGCTGAGCAACCCCTCAGCCGAGCCTTCCGAGTCAGGATAGGAAAAAGCCGGGCCTCTTCCGAGGCCCGGCCAGGTAACCTTCTGCGTCAAACTAGAAGTCAAGTCGCACCGAAAGCTGGATGTTGCGTGGAGAGCGTGTGGCCACGACTTGACCGAACGTACCGTTTACCTGCGGATTCCCTGCTGTCATAGCGTCGAAAAGTGCAAACGTATCCACAGCCGAATACTGCGTATGGTTGAAGGCGTTGTACATTTCCAGGCGGAATTGCAGGCTTCGAGCTTCACTCTTCAACGGGAACTTCTTCACCAGCGTTATGTCCCAGTTGTTCTGCCCCGGACCCCGGATGGGAGAGAGAGAGGCATTTCCGATGTCTCCTGAGGCGCTCGGTAGAGCGAAGGCAGCCGTATTGAACCAGCGGTTGAAGGTTCGTTGGCCGTGCGACAACTGCGGGCGTGCAATGACATTCCCTCGCCACCCGTCACCACCACCGGCGATATCCAACCCCTGGACGGTTCCATAGCTCAATTGCTGTGGCAGGCCGCTGGCGAACATACTGACGCCTGAAACCTGCCAGTTGTCGAACACACTCCAGACAAAACGCCTCCCAACGTCATTTTGCACATGTTTGCTCGGTTTCGGGAGGTCCCAAAGGTAGTTCACAACAAGCATTTGGGTCTGGTCAAAATTGGCCGGCCCATAGGTCCAGATTCGCCAGGGCCGGTAGAGCGGTATGGGGTCCCCTTCACTGTTGCCGGTGGTGAAGGTGTGCGACCAGGTATAAGAGGCCCCAAACGACACCGTCTTGGCGAAGCGATGATTGAGGGCCGCCTGCAGGGAGTTGTAGCTGGAAACCCCGTTGTTCATATACATCCCGATAGACGAGTACCCTGGGTTCGGACGGTAAAAATCGTCCGGCAATGCCGTCCCAGTTGCCGGGTCGATATTCTCAGATCGGAAGTGCGCCCCGTAGGGAACAATGTTCTGATCCTGACTCTGGATCAGGTGCCGGGCCACATTGCCCACGTAAGATACGTCTACCATCGTATTGTGCCCAACATCCCGCTGCACGCCCAAGCTGTATCGATAGATGCTGGGGACGTGGTCCTTCAGTTCGATGGCACTGGTGCCGCCCGGGAACAGCAACCCCGACTTCTGTAGCAGGGTATTCATGTTCCCGTAGAAGATGTGCGGCTGGATCGTCACCGGAGGATTCGTGACCATGCTCCAGGTATAGGTGTTGTAGGAAGGAGTCGTCTCCTTCTGGATGGCGAAACCGCCGCGGATAGCGGTCTTGCCGTTGCCAAACGGGTCGAAGGAGAAGCCAAAGCGCGGAACCGCCTGGACCCCATGGTGCTCTCTGAACCCCGCTGGATAGGTCTTGTCAGTACTCACTACCATGCCGGAGAAATTGAAGTCGCCGCTGAAAGCACCAATGTACACGGCGGGAGCATATTGCTGGGTAACCGGGTCCCAGGCAACCTCCTGGCCGGGAGGGCCGCCGGGGTCCTGCACCGGCCGAAAAAGCGCGGGCACTTGGGTGGGGTCATAGCGGTCCTTTACCCATTCCGCGCCCAGCCCCTTGACATTCGTCCAAGGGCTGAATTGCGAGAACCTGACACCGTAGGTGAGGGTCAACTTCCGATTCACCTTCCAGGTGTCCTGGGCAAACCATTCCAGCACATGATTCCCCATCAGGTAGACCTTGCGGCTGTCGGACTCCCGGTATTCCCGGAAATTCCCTAACAGCGCGTTCGAATAATCCCAACCTGTGTCGAGCGGATTGTTGATGTCATGCGAAAAATCAAAACAACCATCGAAACAGCTCGCGTGCGGGCCATCCGTCGCCCAACTGCGCTCAAAGTAGGCTCCGAACTTGAAGGTGTGAGCTCCGTGGCTCCAACTGAGGTTGTCAGCCATGTTGAACCTGGGGTAACCCTGGTTGTCAGGAAGGCGATCCTCGGCATCAAGATACGCTCCGTTCGGGATGAAACCGAAAGACGCCTGGGGAAGGATATCGTTGGGATTGGCTGACGGGTAGAGTTGGCCTAGCGTGAAGCCATTCTTGGCGCGGTCAATGGGGTCGAAGTAATTCGCCGCGGTACGTCCGAACAGATTCCCCGGCGGGCTCAGTTCTTTCTCACCCACAAAGCCGATGTTGAACTCATTCACGACCGTCGGGCTGATCACGCGTGTCCAGGCTAGCATGACGGTGTCCGTGGTCTCTTTGTAGTGGTGCTTGAAAATGGGAAGGTCTTGAGCATAACCAAGGACCCGGCAGCCGTATGCTTGTGTGTCTACCCACCAGCGGCGACCCGATAGCGTAAGGGTGTCCTTGCTCCCCGAGTGATAATCGAGTTTGAGGGCCTGGAGCCGCTTGGGAATATTGCAGATATCCTGCCACTCATAGTTATAGGGCAAGGCCGGATTAGTCAGGTTCGGCAAAGGCATGAGGTTCATCAGAAGCTGGCCTTGCGAGTTGATCATCTCGGGGGGGATGGCATTGCCCGCGAACGGCAGGTGTGTGGCCGGGTTCACGATCGTGATCGGTTGGGCGGGGCTGGAACCGGGGTACACGGTTTCGGAGAAATCGCCATTGCGCTCCGCCGCGGTAGGAACCGTAACACTGTTTCTCCCCCACGGCTGTTTGACTTGCCAGTCTTCCTCGGAATAGAAAAAGAAAAGCTTCTCCTTGTTGGCGTTGAATTTTCCGGGGATGTAGATCGGTCCCCCCACGGCAAAACCGAAGGTGCCATACCGGAAGGCCGGCTTCGTCAGGCCATCGCGGTTATTGAAGAAGTCGTTGGCGTTCAGTTTCTCACTTCGCTTGTAGCCATACACGGTGCCATGGAAGTCCTTCGTGCCGGACTTCGACACAATCGCGATCGTCGATCCGGGATTCCGGCCGTAATCTGCGCCGTAATTGTTGGATACTATCTTTACCTCAGCGACCGCGTCCATGCTCATGGCCGCCATGAAAAGCCCCGGGAAATCCGGGTTGGAGCCCACCTGCCCGTCCACGGTGACAGTATTCCAGAAGAGGCGAGCCCCGCCCACGGCCGGTGTGAAGCTTCCGAACTGTCCGCCGTTCGATCCCGTGGCGGCTGGATCCGTGTCGGAGAGTTCGCCCCAGGGTGCAACGCTCACGGTGGCAACGCCGGGGAGCACACGCAACAGTTGCATGACGTCGCGGCCCTTAATCCCCAAGTCCGTCACCTGAATACTGGAGAGCAGGTTGACCGCATCGGCGCTTTCGGTATTGACCGCCACGCGTTGCGCGGTTACCTCGATCGATTGGGTCACCTGGCCCACGGTGAGCTGGATGACGCCCAAAGCTACCCGCTGATTGGCGGTCACAGCGATCCCGTTCTGCTCGTAGGTCTGAAAGCCTGCCTTCTCCACCTTGAGGGTGTACGTCCCAGGCCGCAACGCGGTGAGGACGAAGTCCCCATTCGCGCTGCTCGAGACCTTTCGCAAGGCGCCGGTTTCCGCGTTGGTTAGGGCGATGTTGACACCCGGAATCACGGCTCCGGAACTGTCCTGAACCGTACCGCTGATGTCTCCGGTGATCATTTGTGCGGAGGCCGGCCCACACAGCAAGAGGAGCAACAACAGCCCCCAGATAAACCACAGGCCTCGACATATGGTAGTAGGCATGTCACAGCCCTTTCCGCCCCAGCTCTGTGCTTAGGCCAGGACTGAACCCAAAGACCCCACCTGCAATTTGCCAACAGTCTAGCCATCCCGAAGGTTTCGGACGGCTTCTGAGACGCTATTTAGGGGGAACAGTGAGCATATTTCTATGAGGATTGCGTTTTTTTTTGTTGTAAAGATATCAGGATGCCCTGCCTGGGGCGCTCGATCTCTGTTCCTTTCAGCCCTCCCAAAATCTCCTTTGGCTTGACTTGCAGCGCNNAGCGCTAGTTCGATTGACACACCCGTGCGGTTCTGTTAGGTTTTCCAATCATCCGAAAGGAAAGAGAATCGGCCCCCCATCGGGCGGATCCCTTATGCCCGGAACGAGAAACATCGACTGGGAAGAGTCGTTTTCCATCATCGATCCCCAGATTCGTGCGGACGGGGTTCACGTCTGGCCATTCGACCCGTCTTTCCCGGTCGCTGTCAATTACATGATCCTCGCTGACCGCAAGCGCTTCCGGATGAACCGGCATGACTATTTCGAAATTCTCTGTGTGCTAAAGGGTGAGATTAAGTGCCAAGTAGCCGCGCGGAGTTTCATCGCCAAGAGCGGCGAACTGATCGTAATCGGGAGCTGGCCGTACCACAGAACGTTACGCTTCACGCGCTCGCGCCCCAAGATTGCCACCCTATTCTTCATGCCCGAAATCCTTTGTGAAGCGGGCACCCATGGTGAGGAAGCGGAATTTCTCATGCCCTTTTATCTTCAAGACGATTCGTTTCCGCATCTCGTCCGGGCCGGGACGGGACTCCCCAGGGAAATTGCTGGACTCATTCAGCGAATCTACTCGGAGCTCCCCGCGGTTACCAATCGTGCGCGCCTTTCGGTCAGAACATATCTGCGAATGATCCTGATTCTTCTGGCGAACCACTACGTAGGAGAGATTGGGAGCCGCCAATTAGATGACCGCAAGCACCAAGCGACGCATCGGATCGCGCCCTTGTTTGAATTCCTGGAGAAACACTACAACCAAGACATCAGTGGTGGGGATGCCGCGAGACTTCTGGGTGTTAGTAAGCCCCATTTCATGCGGTTGTTCAAGGAGATAACCGGCCAATCGTTCGTTGGTTACCTCAATCATTTTCGAATTGCCAAAGCCCAAGCCATGCTGGGATCGACGGAAATGCCTTTGGCCCAAGTCAGCCAGGAGGCAGGCTTCTGCGACCAGAGCTACTTCGGTTCCGTATTCATTAAGTTTGTGGGTATGACACCGCTCACGTACCGACGGCGTTTCGGAAAGTCCTCAAAGTATCCCCGCGCTCAACAGAAGGATGTGGGTCCCTCCGAGACTCAGAAAACTTAAAACACCCCTCGTCCGAGGGGCCAGTCATCCTTCGCCGCCCCCTCGGCAACTCTGCCACAGAGACAGTTACAACCCTAAGGCTGAATTGTGGGCTGGCGCCGGGGGGGGGTAACCGAAACCCCTTGGTCAGGGCTTCCCCACCCACCTTACGCGGTCAGCATTCCGCCATCGACCAGATAGAGCCCCCCCGTGCAATAACCTGACTCATCCGAGGCCAGAAAGACGGCAAGGGGCGCAACATCTTCGCCTGTGCCCAGGCGGCCCAGCGGGGCTTTGGCGACCAGCTTGGCGCGGGTCTCGCTATCTTCCAGAAGAGTGGAAATCATAGGCGTGTCGGTCGTCCCCGGCACGATGGCATTGACTCGGATCTTGTCGCGCGCGTAATCGATTGCCATGATTCTGGTCAGGGCAATCACTCCACCTTTGCTGGTGCTGTAGGCCGTATAAGTGGGAGCGCAGCCAGTCAGCCCCGTGGGCGAGGCAATATTAATGATTGAGCCCCCGCCCCGCGTCAACATCTCAGGAATTGCGTATTTGGAGCACAACCAAGTGCCTCGGAGGTTGATGGACATCGTCCGATCCCAGGTTTCTTCCGAAAGTTCATGGGCACGAGCATCGCGACCGTGCATCTGGATGGCGGCATTGTTTATCAGGACGTCGAGCCCGCCAAACCGCTTGACCGCGATGTTGACCATCGCCTGTACGTCGTGAAGGTTGGAAACGTCCGTGGGGACGAAGGCCACTTCGCCGCCCAGCCCCCGGATCTCATGGGCAGCAGACTCACCGCGCACGGGGTCAATTTCCGCGATGAGGACACGCGCTCCTTCGTGGGCGAAAGAACTCGCCACCGCTTTTCCGATTCCGGCGCCCCCTCCCGTGACAATCGCAATCTTGTCTTTCAGTCGCAGCATGAATCCTCCGCTCCTCCAAGGATGCTCTCAGGACCCGGGCCAACCGGGTTGGGCTGTGACACCCACCCTGGGCGGAAGGGGCGTGAGCTGAACGCTCTCTTCCTGGTGGCAAAGGCCCACTTCCAATCCTACAAATCAGGTTGCTGCCGATTCGGACTCTGGCGGCGAAATCAGCGCAACCGTTTGCCCGGACCGTGCCGACTCATAGGCCGCAGAAGTTAGGATAACCGTCTTCAGGTTATCGTCACCGGTCGTCTCCGCCGGCGCACCACCTTTCAGAGCCTGCAAGAGGTGTCCGATGCAAGGAACCATGCTGGCATGGACAACTTGATAGTCCGGGTCGGCCCAACCAAATCTCGGTGGTGGGCAGCGCCATGAATGCGTGCCCCCCTGCGTGGTCACTCGAACCCAAAAGTCGGGCGCCAACTCTGCGGAGCCCTTGTCCCCTTCCACAAAGATGAAGGTTTCGGGAAAGCGCTCGCGCTCGAGATAGTTCTCAGCATAGCCGAGTTCGCATATCACGGTTGTCTTGCCGCCCATATGCATTACGACGGTCGCGACATCTTCGCCCTTGATGTCGCGATGCACCCGGTGAACCTGGCAATACAAACGGTCAGCTTCTCCAAAAAGGAACCGAGCGACATCGAGAATGTGGGTCCCCATGTCCCACAGGATGAACTCCTCCCAATCCCTTAATGCCGGCTCGTTGATAAAGACCGGAAAACCGGAGACCATGGTCAGTCGAGCTCGAAACGGTGTGCCGATCGATCCTTCATCCAGAACCTTCTTGAAGGCTCGAATGGGATGTTGCCAGCGCCAGTTCTCGTGAATGAAGAAGGGTATAGCCGCCGCGTAACACGTCTGGACCATCTGCCGGGCCACTGCCAGCGAGGGGCCCATCGGCTTTTGGCAGATGACGGGTATTCCGCGGACCGCCGCCATCGCCGTGAACCTTTGGTGGGTGACAACGTCAGTACAGATATCAACAAAATCCAGCCGTTCCTTGGAAAGAAGCTCCTCCGCGTCTCCGTACACGGCTGCAACTCCGAATTCCTGGGCCAGTTTCACGGCTTTTGAAACCGTCCGGTTGTACAGAGCAACGCACTTGGCATCTGGAAACTCGTGCCAGGCCGCCAGTTGATAACGTGCCCAGAAATGTGCTCCGAATATTGCGAAACGCAACTCAGCCATGGACACTCCCCCCGGCTTTCGTCTCGTCCCTATAATTCCCCGTCCTCGACATTTCGAGTCTTCTACCTCTATTGAGGAGGCTGATCTATAAGGATCTCTATATTTCTTGTTGGAAATATATCACGACGATTTAGGGAGCAGAAATTGTTGACGCCAACGAAGTCCCACCACTATACTCGCGCCCAATTTTGCATGAGGAGACTTCCTCTGGAAGCGAGGTGCGATGCGCCCGACGATTAAAGCACATGCTGATTTCATACCCAACCGTTTTCGTGAGCAGGTTGCCCTGGTGGTCGGTGGGGCTCAGGGCATTGGCAAAGCTATTGCAGTCCGGCTTGCCCGCGAAGGAGCACAGGTGATCATTGCCGACATCGATCGGAAGATGCTCCTCAAGACGGCGCAGGAAATCCGGCAGGACAAAGGCGAAGTCCGGACGATAGCGTGCAACGTGCGCAGAGAACCGCAGGTCAAGCGGATGGTGTCGAGTGTGATCCGGCGCTACGAGCGCATCGACGTGTTGATGCAGATCGCAGGCGTCGCTAAACCTGCTCCTTTCCTGAAAACCTCCACGGAGCACTACGACTGGATCCTGGACACGAATGTCAAAGGTTCCTTCCTGGTGGCGCGGGCCGTTTTGCCGCATATGATCAAGCAGCGGCGCGGCAAGATGGTGTTCATGGCATCTACCAACAGTTGGGACGCCGAGGCGGAATTGGCCCCTTACAATATTTCGAAAGCGGGTGTGTTCTTGCTGGCCAAGACCCTGGCGCGGGAATTCGGCCGCTACGGCATTAATTCAAATGCTCTCGGCCCCGGATTCATCCGCACTCGCCTGTCGGGTTGGGTTCTTGAGCACCCGGGGTTTGCAGCCAAATACAAGGATCTGATCCCCCTGGGGCGGATTGGCGAACCCGAAGACGTTGCCGGACCAGCAACCTTTCTCGCTTCGCGGGATGCGGATTATGTGAATGGCGTTTTGTTGTTTGTGGATGGCGGCCAACTCGCCTGAGGCGGGCGCCGCGCCGGGCCAACCGGCGCCCGAAGAACTCGTCGATATCAAGCACGACTAAGGATTTATCGTGGCCACTCCCGACAAGCACTTGCAGCCTGCCCCTTACGCTGAACTCCCCCGCCTCCGCCGCGTGCTGAGCCTTTGGGATTTGATCCTCTATGGAATCGTGGCGGTCACGCCCAGCGCTCCGGTGACGGTCTTCGGGCTGGCGCTGGTGATGTCGAGGGGCCATGCCGTCGATACCATTCTGGTCGCCATGGTGGCCATGGTCCTTACCGGGTTCAGTTACGGCCGGATGGCGGCCCTCTACCCGGCCGCAGGTTCGGCTTACACTTATGTGGGGCGCGGGCTCAACCCGCACCTGGGCTTTCTGGCGGGTTGGGCGATGCTGCTGGATTACGTCGTGATTCCCCTATTCTGTGTGATTTACGGCTCCTTGTCGATCCAGCGGCTGTTCCCGCATGTCCCCTTCGTATTCTGGTCGGCGTTCATTGCAGGCGCCATCACCTATCTGAACCTGCGGGGGATTCGTTCCACGGCACGCACCAACCAGGTCCTGGTCAGCTTCATGTTCCTCGTCCTGATAGCCTTCATCATTCTTTCCATTCGGTACATTATCGGGCAGCAGGGGTGGAGCGGGTTATTCACGGTCATGCCGTTCTACAACCCCCAGACGTTCCGCGTCGGCTCGCTGGCCACGGCTACTTCGTTCGCTGCCCTGACATATCTTGGCTTTGATAGTGTCACGACGCTGGCGGAAGACGTCCACAATCCCCGGCAGAACATCCTCCGGGCCACGGTCCTGGTCTGCGCCTTTACGGGAGTCTTTGGGGGCTTGCTGGTTTATCTTGCCCAAATCGCCTGGCCGGACTACTCCACCTTTCGCAATATCGAAACCGCATTCATGGACGTGACCCGCCGGGTGGGCGGAGCGGGTCTCTTCCAGGCGATGGCAGTTCTACTCGTCATCGCCAACATTGGCGCGGGCCTTACGGGGCAGGTGGGCGCCGCGCGTTTGCTATTCGGTATGGGCCGCGACGGGGCACTGCCGCGCCAAATATTTTCCTACCTTGATCCCAAGAGGAATACCCCAACGCTGAATATTTGGATCATTGGCGTCTTGGCCTTCGTGGGCGCGCAGTTTATGAGCTACGAGCTCACGGCGGAGATCCTGAACTTTGGCGCCTTCCTGGGATTTATCGGTGTGAACGTCGCCACCGTTTGGCAGTTCTACGTGACCGGCCAACCCGGACGAAGGAAGAATTTCCTCACCGATGCCCTGGTGCCGGGGCTGGGCGCCCTGTTTTGCTTGATGATCTGGTTGGGGCTGGCAGCACCCGCAAAAATTGCGGGAGGAATCTGGTTCGTCATCGGCCTGACGCACAGCGCCATCCGCACACGTGGTTTCCGAAACCGTCCGTCGATGATTGACTTCAGTGAGTCTTAGTGGAATAAGTGGGTAGGGCCACCCCTTGGGGAGGCCTAGGCTGTGTTAAGGGCTGGCCCTACAAGATCCCGCGTTGTGGTTGGTTGCGGCCAGAGGCCGCCCTAACCCTCCTGCGGCGCAACCGCCGTATCCCGGGGTTGGCCGGACCCGATATGACGGGGCGCACACATCTGACCTGGCGAATTCATGACTTCCCACGCGGGGGCATTTGTCCTGGGGCTGGACGTCGGCACCAGCGGAGTTCGGGCGGTGGCTGCCGATAGGGGTGGGAACGCGCTCGCCGAGGCCCACACGTCGATTTCCGATCCGCGTCCCGACTCATCCATCCATGAACAGGACCCGCAGGAATGGTGGCGGGCAACCTGCTCTACGCTGAAGAGCACGCTTAAGGAACTGCAAAATGTTGCCGCAGCGCATGCCATTTTAGGCGTGGCTGTGACCTCAACCTCCGGGTCGCTGGTACTGACTGACGCAGCAGGTCATCCGGTGCGCCCGGCCATCCTTTACGATGACTCCCGGGGCGCGGCCCTCGCCCGGGACCTCCGTCGCGGTCTGCCTTCAGAAGCTGCCGATTTCAATGCATCTTACTCGCTCGTCAAGGCTGCCTGGGTTCGCCAAAAAGAACCAGTGATCTGGGAGCGGGCCCGTCATTTACTGCATCCTGCGGATTGGTTATCTGGGAAGTTTACGGGGCAGTTCGGGACTTCCGACGATTCGAACGCCCTCAAACTCGGCTACGACCCCGAAGCTGGGAGTTGGGGTTCAGCAGTTTCACTTCTAGGCTTTCCCAAAGGGATGCTCCCGCGGGTCGTTCGACCCAGCGCCTGGGTCGGCACGGTTTGCCCCCGGGCTAGCGAGGAGACAGGTCTGAAACCAGGGACCCCGATCCTGGCCGGCGCGACGGATGGAATGGCCAGCTTGATTGCCTCCGGCGCCAGGGAACCGGGACACGCGAACACTACACTGGGGACTACGATTGTCTGGAAGGTGCTCGCGAGGAACAAACCGGGGCTGGCGCAGGGAGTGTATTGCCATCGGCACCCATGTAACTTGTGGGCCCCGGGAGCTGCCAGTAACACCGGCCCTGGAAGTCTTCGGTCGGAAAAGGCCGGTCTGGCATCGTCAGAATTGGACCGCACCGTGGCCGGTTACCTTCCCAGCTCAACCCTCTGCTACTTACTCCGCTCAAGAGGCGAACGCTTTCCGTTCCTGAACGCCGGGGCGGAGGGTTTCTTTGAAGGCGATCCGGCGACCCCGGCTGAATCCTATGCAGCGCAACTGCAGTCACTCGCCTTTGTCGAGCGTTGGGGATATGAGCGACTGGCGGATTGCGGCGTCGCGGTGGGGCCGGAGGTTTTCTCCACCGGCAGCGCAGCGGCCAGTCCTGCCTTCTCCCAACTTCGCGCCTCGGTCCTGCGGCGTAAGGTTTACAGGTGCCACTTTCCCACCTCGGCCTTTGGAGCCGCGATCCTGGCAGCTTCAGAAACCCTATTCGGGGGGGACTTGAAATCCGCCCTCCAGGACATGATTCGGGTCAAGGGAAGCGACCGGCCAAACCCTGCCGCCGCCGAGCATTTTGACCGGATTTACAGTAGCTTTCGCGCCGCCTGTACACGCCGGGGATATGCCTGAACGGCAATCGGGAGCGGGTGCTGCGAGCGCCCCTCGCACCTAGCCCTGAACCTAGAGACGGCCCGGGCGCCCCCGTTACAGTTGAAAGAGAAGATTGGAAAGGTCAGCCCTGCGATCCCGCCTGCCTGCGCAGCCATTCCGCCATGGCACGCAAGATGATCGAGAAGGAAACCGCCCCCGGATCCGGATGACCTAGCACGCGATCCCCTAAGCGGCTGGCGCGGCCGATTCGAGCCAGCATTTGCGCCGTGCTCTCGGCAGCGCGCTGGGCCGCATCACCGGCCAGGGTGAGCGTTGCGGAAAGATCCTGTTCAAGGCCCCCCGAGGTGATAAGAGCTTGGTTGGCCCCGTGCACTGCGTCCAGGATGGTCTTGTCACCGGGCTTAGCCTTGCCGGCGCTGGGAAGCGCTGTCTCCATTGCGCCGAGAAGGGTTCGGAAATCCACCGGGCCGATTTCCTGGCGCCCCTTCAAGGCAAGTCCCGCCGCCATGAACATTCTCCCTAAAAGGACACCGATGGCGCCACCGGTCGCGCCCATGAAGGCAAGTCCGGCTTCTCTCAGCACGGTGTCAATTCCCGCATCGTCGGGGAGACTGCTGACCTTGCCACTCAAGGCGTTGAAGCCGACGCGCAAGGTAATGCCGTGGTCACCGTCACCGATCGCAGCATCCAGGGAGTTGAGGTATGCCTCCTCCCTGCCTATCGTCTCGGCGACGAAGGCCAGAATCTGGCGGAGGTCACATGCCGTCAGGCTGGTGGGCAACATTCATCCGACCTGTACGAAAGCGGGGGATTCCGCGGGAGCCGCCAAGAGCCGTTTCAGCTCGGAATCCAATCGCATGATGGTAAACGAACATCCTGCCATTTCGAGAGAACTGGCGAAATTCCCCACGTAGGACCGCCAAATGGTGACGCCGGCATCCTGGAGGCAGCGGTGGGCAGCGCGAAACATGATGAAGAGCTCCGAGAGCGGTGTTGCGCCCAGCCCGTTTACAAGAACCGCCACTTCCTCTCCCGCTTGGGCCAGCAAGTCGGCCAGAATCCGACCCACCATATTCTCGGCCAAGAGGTCAGCCGAAATCATCGGGCCCCGCTGAACGCCCGGCTCCCCATGCAGCCCCATGCCAATCTCCATTTCCTCCTCGGAGATATCAAAGATGGGGCGCCCCGAGGCTGGGATGACGCACGAGCTCAACGCCACGCCCATGCTGCGCGTGGCATCATTGGCTTTTTCCGCTGTCGCAGTGACTTGGGCCAGCCCGACGCGTTCTTCCGCCCTCGCCGTGGCCACCTTGATGACGAGGAAGTCGCCGGCGATTCCGCGCCGTTCCCCTCGGCTCTCGGGAGGAGCTGAGGCGACGTCGTCCGAGATGCGCACCGTTGCGACGTGAATTCCCTCTTGGGTCAGCATTTCCGCCGCGGTATCAAAATTCAGAACGTCGCCGGAGTAATTCCCGTATAGAAACAACACACCCGCACCCGCCTGAATGGCCTTGGCTGTTTCATAAATAGGTTGGGGAGGAGGTGACGTGAAGACATTCCCCGCCACGCTGCCATCCGCCCAGCCGCATCCGACGAAGCCGGCAAACATGGGCTCATGGCCACTGCCTCCACCGGTCAGGACCGCAACCTTGCCGGCCACGGGAGCATCCCGCCGAACGACCGCCAGGAGGCCGTCCAGCTTCCGCAAGTATTGGGGATAGGCGAGCGCCAAGCCTTCGATGGCTTGCGCAGCCACCGCATTGGGATCATTGATGAGCTTCTTCACGGTTGAAGGGCCTCCTGCCATCCCTCATCACAGCCGCGTAAGCAGAGATTGAAGGCGGGACGTCATGGGCCGACCACGCGGAGCGCGTCAGGCATTACCGGCATCTGCATTGGACCTCCCGGTTATGCCGCCGCCGCATCTCCGGTTATTTTCGTCCTCATGGCCCCGCCGGCGCCTTGTGCATGAACTGGCTCGCGCACATACTGTTTCAGGTACTCGTAAGACTCGTCCAGTTCTTCCAAAAGTTTGTCTTCCGGAAATTCGAAGGGGTGAATCAGTTCCGGGAAGAGGTAGACTTCTTCGGCTCCGGATTCTTCCAGGGCTTTTACGACCTGGTCCATTTGGACCACGCCCTCCGCGTTGTGGGCCTTGGTAAAGCTCCAGTGCCTGTCCCACACACCGTCCATCTGCTGAAGATGGAGCAAGGGGGAGATCTTCCCCAGTTCCCTCAGCCAGAGGTAGGTGTCCCGATCCTTTCCAGTCGCTTCGTAGCTGCACTGGTGCCCCACGTCGAGCAGGAAGTGAATGGGAATCGGCACATTGTGATTCAAGCGCTCGTAGAGATTTTTGGCCTCATCCAAGCGAATCAGCATCTCCCGGCCGATCGGTGCGGGCTCCCAGCAAACGAATTTCAGGCCTTGATCCGCCGCGTACCGAGCCCAGGCTTGCATCCCCTCCACTAAAGCGTCCTGCAGAAACTGCCGTTTGCCCGGATCCCGATAGTCCCGCATGCTGGCCGCCGCAATAGGTCCTCCCACACCTTGAGCTCCAAGCTCCGCGGCCGTGATCGCAGCCAGCTGGCACCAGTCCAAAGCGTCCTTGCGGAATTCCGCGAATGGATGGAGCAGCAGATTGTACGTGTAGGCTGCCGCCCCGATGAAGACGCTATGGATTTCAAAACCGTACTTTGCCGCCGCCTCCCGGACTTTGCCCGCCATGGCTTTTCTGGCTTCCGGCGTGCATCGTGGATCCAGAAGGTCAAAGCAGAACTGAACATGCTTTAGTCCCCAACGTTGGGTGACCTGCTTACCCCACTCATCGGGTTCAGGCCAGCGCTTGGCAGCATAGATGTTGTTGATTCCAAGATGTAGTTTCATGGACTCTCGCTCCTTTCCTTCTACTTTCCTGCCTCGGGCATCTAACGGCGTGCTGGAAAACATGTAGCGGCGACTTCACGTCGCCACCGCCGGATTGATTCCATTGCCGTTCTGGCGATATAGAATCGCCGCTACGCCATCCGTCTGGTTTCTTTCAGCAACCTCCTAAAGAATGGCAATAGGATTGAACAGCGAACCGGTGGCGCGTGGCAGCCGCAACGGAGCGGCCACCACCAGGAATTCCCAACGCTTTTCTTCTTCGCAGACTTTCACTAGTTCCTCGAATTGCAGGCTGTCCGCGCAGACCATCCCCATGGCAGCGATTTGCAGCGCGTGAATGGGATAAGCGACACCTTCAACATTACTGGGAACCGTCTCCCCATCCCCGTCCGGCAGAAATGCTGCCACTTTGCGCTCGTGCAGCAGAGGAATGGTGTCAACGTGCAACCCCGCTTTCCCTTCCCCGTCGTAACCGTTATTCCAGGGACCCAATTCCAGCCGTCTCCGGTGGTGGCCTGTGCGAAAAACGAAAACGTCTCCTCCCGTGAGGCGCATGCCCTGCGCCTTCTCCGCGGCTTCAAGCTCCACCCGCGTGACCGCTTCCCCAGGTTCCAGCCATTTGACGCCGCGGAGGCGGGGGATATCCAACAACACGCCCCGGCCCACGATGCCGTGGGCAAAGGCGGTAATGTCCTGGAGGGTCGGCCCGTGCGAGGTTACCGCGCCGGCCGGTTTCCCGTTGTAGAGCTTCCCCTGGTAAGCAATATGGCAGAGCGCGTCGATGTGCGTGTGGCAATCACCGTGAAACTCGCTGGCTAGGAAATCGGTACAGAATTGTGGCTCCCCGAGGTCTGAGTGGATGTCATAGTTCTGGACCATGTAGTGAGCCGCGGGGCGAGGATTGTCCGGCCCCGCCACCGTGTTGATGGGAATGGCCATGGAAACGGATCGGCCGGAACGAACCAGGGCGGCTGCCCGCCGAACGTGTTCCGGCGCGATGTAGTTCAGCGTGCCCCTTTCGTCATCGGCCCCCCAACGCCCCCAATTGCAGACCGTCTGGAAGAGTTTATCGAATTCCACTTTCGATACGGGACGGGGTGTGGTTTTCATCGTCTCAAACCCTTTCACGGTGCGACCTCAGCCAGCCAGGATTCCGCCATGGCCAGGGCCGCGCGGGATAATTGGCCAGATGTCCACTACCACATCCTTCTCGACAACGTGATAGGCATCGTAGAGATTTACGGTTGTGGGAGCGTAACCCGGAACCAGTTCAACTGTATCGCCAAGTTTCAGGCCGCAACGTTCGTCCACATCAAACAAAGCGTGTTCCTCGGCAAAGTAGCGCGCCTGGTAGAAGGGGTAATCCGCCATAGTGGGAAGGACGAAATCAATGCCGATCGATTTGCGCCCGGAATCCAGAACAATGGTATTCCCATGCTGGATGACGACCGTTCCCAGCACAGTTAGCGCTTTGGAAAACCCCGGCACCAGGCTGCCGTGGAAGTTGTCCATGAAAACGTAGGATCCCGCCTGGATCTCCGTGACCCTTGGATTATTCCCCGTAATGTCGTAGGTACCCGTTCCTCCAGACGATACGACCTCGCATGGGAAGCCTGCTGCCGACAGGCTGTTGATGACCGTCCCGAGGAAATCCATGGCCGCTGTAGCCTTCTGAATTCTGACGGCCTGATCCGGCTCCAGCATGCAATGTCCTTCATAGCCTTGCACGCCGCGCAACCTGAGACCCGGCAACCTGGCCAGGTGTTGGGCCAGGGTGACAGCTTCCTTCGCCGAGCGGACACCGCCACGGCCCATCCCGACATCAACCTCGATCAGCACGTCCAACTTGCTCCCCGCCTCCTGCACGGCGGCGGAAATATCTCGGGCGTTCTTTGGGTTGTCAACAGCAACGGTCAGGTAACCGTGCTTCGCCTCCCGGGCCAGCGCGGCGATCTTCTCGCACCCTCCCACTTGATTCGCAATCAAAACGTCTTTGATGCCCGCACGGCTCATTACAATGGCTTCCCACACCGTGGCGGTGCAGACCCCAATGGCTCCTGCATCGACTTGGAGCCGGGCCAGTTCAGTATTCTTCTGGCACTTCACATGCGGCCGCAGCCTGGCCGGCAGCGTGGAGAGGCGTTCGGTCATGAACTTAATGTTGCGCCGGACCACGTCGAGGTCCATGATCAAGGCCGGCGTGATCAGTTCACGGCGGGATCGGCCGATGGCCGAACCGTATGCTTTCCGTATGTGCTCATGCCATTCCGTAATCATCACAATCTCTCTCCGGCCAGGTTCGTGCCCCGGGTCCAGTTCCTCATGGCGCATCGTGGGCCGTTCCGTACTTGTATAGGAATCGATACCTTTCCGATTTCACTAAGTCCTCGGGTATCGGAAACATTTTCCCGGCACCGCCCGCCGCCAGCATCATGAGAGCGGCCTTTTCCAGAATCTGGCTGGCCACCAGACCCTCTTCCAGATCGCGACCACAACACAAGACTCCGTGATTGGCCAAGAGCACGGCATTCTCCTCACCAATGGTGTTGCCCACCTCGGCGGCGATCTCCTTATGCTGGCCGGCGGGGATATACCGGGTGCAACGGACTTCCCCTCCGATGATTTGAGCCATATCCTCCACGAAGACAGGAATGCTCTGATGCAGGCAGGAAACGGCGGTGGCATAAGGTGAATGGCTGTGGATGATGGCCCCCACGTCACTCTTCTTGTTGAGCACCGCGCGATGAATCTCAGTTTCAGAAGAAGGCCAACAGTGCCCCGCCAATCGAGTTCCCCCGAGCGAGACGGTAACAAAATCCCTGGGTTCAATCACCGCATACTGCACTCGGCTGGGAGTGACGAGGAATCCCTCTGGAATCCTGACGCTGACGTTCCCCCAGGTGCCTATGAAGTACCCGATCTTCTCAAGCAGCCGGCACTTCTCAATCATTTCCTGTTTCAAGGAAACATATGGATCTTGAGTCATGTTCAGGGCTTCCTAGCGATGATTTCCGCACGGCGATCCCAAAGGTCCATCTGCCTTTCCGCGGTCAATCTGTAAACCTCATAGAGTTCGTGGTAAAGCCGGGTGTTCGAGGCGTCGGGTTCGTAGGTTCGAGCCACGCGAACGGATTCGGCGACGGCCTCCTGCGCATCCCGGTAAACGCCCACGGCGTTACCCACATTGAGGGCTGCTCCCTTTGCGCCGAATTGCGACCCTTCCGGCACACTGACGGATTTGCCCAAACAATCCGCCAAGATCTGGCACCAGACGGCACTGCTGGCTCCTCCACCAGAAAGCAACACAGATTTGGGATCGATCGGCATATGACGGTAGCAGTCCAGAGTGGCAAAAGCCACACCTTCATACACGGCGCGCAACAGATGCTGGCGCGTGTGATTCAGATTCAGGCCGGTAAAACTCGCCCGGGCCGTGGGTTTGACGAAGGGGCCCCGTTCGCCGCCCGGGAAGAGGTAAGGGTGGAATATCACCCCTTCGGCTCCCGCCGGAACGGATTCCACCAATTTCCCCAGATGTTCGTAAACATCCTCTCCGGCCTCGCGCGCCTCCAGGCCATAGCCCGTCCCCAATTCTTTTAGAAACCAGTCCAGGTTCGGTGTCGCCGTCATGGCCGCCAGCATACGCATCCAGCGGCCGTTGACGCCGTGGCAGAGCGTCATGCCCACCATCCTGGGTTCAAGAATCGGCTTGTCCATGATGACTTCGTGAATCCCCGCGGTGCCCAGGATGGACGACGCCTGGCCATGTTCAATGGCGCCTGTGCCCAAGGCGCACGCTGCAACGTCCATAGGACCGGACCCCACCGGCAATCCTTTGGACAGGCCCAGGTCCCTGGCCACGTCCGCGAGGAGCGGCCCGACATTATCCACCGTGGGTTTCACCGGCGGAAATTTGGGGTAGAGGTCCTCAATGCCGAAAATCTTGAAGAGTTGCCGATCATACTGGCGGCTTGCCATGCTCAACATGGTCAGCGATTCGTCAGTCTCATCGCTGGTGATGAGCCCGGTCAGCTTGTAGAATAGCCAGTCCTTGGCGTGGAAAATAACGTGACCCCGCTTCAAACTCTCCGGCTCGTTTTCCCGGAGCCAGATGAGCTGAGCTGCCTGCGAGCCAGTAAAGACCGAGGTTCCGCAGATATCGAAGGCTTGCTCCGCCACCCCCTGCGCATGCAGGCGCTCCACCACCTTTCCGGAGCGGCCGTCGCACCACAGGATCCCGCCTCGAACCGGTTTTCCTTCCGCATCGATGATCCACGTCCCATCTCCGGTTGAGGTGATGCCAAGGCCCTCAACCTCCCACCCTGATTCTCTCAATCGGACAGCCACTTGGCGCAGGCAGAGGGTGACCATCTCCCAGAGTTCGGTCATGTCCTGCTCGATCCACAGCGGCTCGGGGCGACGCAGTGGCATGGGCGCTTCATGAACACAGATTTCGTTTCCGTGGCGATCAAAGGCCACGGCTTTCACGACCGAGGTTCCGGCATCCACACCGATCAGGCAATTTCGGTCATTCATAGAACCTGTTCCTCGCTTCTGTCCCGGCGAGCGCTCTTCAAATCCAGGATCGCCAACCCACTTGAATTCCTCGTCCGGCCCAGAGAACTCGAACTGACCTAAACCTCACCTCTCGACGCAGTTCTTGTGATCGCTCCCGAAAAGGTCCTGCGCTCGCTAATATAGTGCATGACTTCCGGGCCGGCGCACCTCTCCGCGCAGGCGTCCAGGTCGCGGGGCTGGAGCATTCGAAGAAACAGACTTTCGGTTTCGAGACTCACCATCGTGATCCGCCGCACAAGAATGCCTGTGCGCCCTCACGCCCTCCAGCTTTGCGGTTGTCAACCCATAAGTCTGTAAGATTACGTTCTTTCTTTGTTGAGATTTGGTCATCGTCTGGAGTTGGGCCCCGGCGCGCCTCCAGGTCGCCCCACAGTTTAAGAGATGAGCGAGAGATGCCAATGGAGTTATCATGCAATCTTGTTCGCGCCCAGCCGCGGGAGTGAAGATTGAAATGCCCTCCCTGCGCGGAATTGCATTCGAGGTGATGAGATGAACATTCGAAGGTTCGCAGTTATGGGGTTGCTGCTTGTGACCGTCGCGGCTCAAGGCGCAAACCCCCGCTGGAAGAACGGGCCGTCTGCCGACCCGAGTTACTTCCCCATCGCGGTTTGGCTTCAGGAGCCTGCGAACGCGGCCAAGTACAAGGCGGCGGGGATCAACCTTTATGTCGGCTTGTGGAACGGGCCGACGGAACAGCAACTTTCCGAACTCTCGAAAGCGGGCATGCCGCTCATCTGCGATCAAAACGCCGTGGGTCTCGCCCACCGGGATGACCCCATCATCGTTGGGTGGATGCATGGCGATGAGCCGGACAACCTGCAGGACATCATTGACCCTAAAACAAAAAAGAAATCCTATGGACCTCCCGTGCCACCCGCACTGATCGTGAGCGATTATCAAAAGCTCCGTGCGGCGGACCCCACGCGGCCGGTGATGCTCAACCTCGGGCAGGGAGTGGCCAACGATGAGTGGAAGGGGCGCGGGGCCGACGCAAAACTTTCCGATTACCCGAAGTACGTCCCGGGCGCAGACATCGTTTCGTTTGACGTCTATCCCGTGACCAACATCAACAAGCCGGACGGGGAGAATTACCTCTGGTATGTGGCCAAGGGTGTGGCTCGGCTTATGAAATGGAGCGGCGGAGAGAAGATTGTCTGGAATGCGCTCGAGTGCACACACATCAGCAATCCGAAAGCCAAGGTGACGCCGGCCCAGCTTCGTGCGGAGGTGTGGATGTCACTGGTGAACGGGTCGCGCGGCATCATCTATTTTGTTCACGAATTCAAGCCCAAGTCCGATGAGCACGCTTTGCTGGACGATCCCCCCATGCTGGCGGCGGTGACCGGCATTAACGCCCAAATCCGGCAACTGGCGCCGGCACTGAATTCCCCCACGGTAAGCGGAGCGGTTTCGGTCACGTCATCCTCTGACCAGGTGCCCATCGACGTCATGGTGAAGCGGGTGGGCGATACCTGGTATATCTTTGCGGTGGGAATGCGCAATGCCCCGACCACGGGGTCCTTCTCGTTGCCGGTCCTTCCCGCCAAAACCAGCGTCCAGGTCCTCGATGAAAACCGCACGCTTGTGGCGAGGGCCGGAAAATTTACGGACAGCTTCAAGCCCTATGACGTGCACTTGTATCAAATCAAAGAGCCATCGCGGTAGCCCGGAGATTCTTGCAATGCTTGCGCCCGACGGCTCCGCCTCGGGGTACTGGTGTCATTTGGAATGTGATCCCTTTCGCAACAGTGGTCATTCCCGCGAAAGCGGGAANNCGCGGGAATGACTGCACCTGGGAACGCCCGTGTCTCGCAAATGACACCACTACCCGCCTCGGTGGGTTATTGCGCACGCGCGCGGCTTCGGCTATTCTCGATCCTGTGACCTCCGGGTTCGTCCCGAGCGGGTAGTTAAGCCCTCCCGCGGGTGACGCTTGGCTCATCCATTTCAATAAAAGGAGTTTAGAAACTATGGGGCCCAGTTCGGATTCCCGATCAACTTCTCCAATCCAGAGAGTTGAGGCAGACCTGGAACACAAAACCGTCGCGTCCATGCTCAACACCCCGATCGAAGTCAATCTCACTACGGGTGAGCTCTCCGGTGACCGAATAGAAAGTGCCGCCCGTACGATCACGGATCTGAAAGGACTGTTCCGCGATGACCTAGCCCGTCAGGCCCTTGATCCCAACACCCTGGTTTATCGAGTGCAAGCCTTCTTACCCGTCCCGGAAGGAGAAGAGGGAGGGATGTTTTGGGGAACGACCTTCCTCTCCCCCGGCCTGGTCGGGGATGAATACTTCATGACCAAAGGCCATCATCACCTCCAGCGATCCCGAGCTGAATTCTACCTGACCATCACGGGGACCGGAGCCTTGATCCTCATGGATGAAAAGCGCCGCACCACCTTCGAGCCCATGCGCCCCCATACCCTGCATTACATTCCGGGCCACACGGCGCATCGAGTAGCCAACACGGGTGACTCCGTCCTGGCTTTCCTAGCCGCCTGGCCGAGCGACGCTGGACATGATTATGGAACCATTGCGCGTGTGGGCTTCAGCGCGCGTCTGCGGAAGGTGGGAGGGATTCCCACCCTCGTGGAGGAATCGTGAAAGCGCTCGCGATCGACCTGGGAGGAAGCCATGCAACGTGCGCCCTGGTTGAGGACCGAACTATTCTTGCTTCCCGCACCGTGTCTACCGATGGCACGGCAGGCCTTACACCCGTATTGCCACTCCTGGCCGAATCCCTGAAAGCGCTTTTGGCCGGCGCGCCGGGGTCAAACGCCGCGCCGGCCGGGCTGGCTTTCAGTTTTTGCGGCCTGGTGGATTGCGTCCGCCATCGCATCGCGGGGACCAATGCAAAATATGATGACGGCCCGGGCCTCGATCTGGTCGCGTGGTGCCGGGCAACCCTGAACCTTCCGCTGAAGATGGATAACGACGCGCGGATGGCGCTGCTCGGCGAATGGTATGCCGGGGCGGCGCGGGGATACGACGACGTCATCATGATCACCTTAGGCACGGGCATCGGCGGGGCTGCGATGATGCAAGGCCGCCTGCTGCGGGGTAAACACTCGCAAGCCGGGTGCCTGGGCGGCCACATGCCGGTCGACTTCAACGGCCGCACTTGCACCTGCGGAGCCGTGGGTTGTGCGGAAGCCGAAGCCTCCACCGTGGCGTTGCCGGGCATATGCCGCAGCCATCCCGGCTTCGCCTCCAGCGCCCTCGCCGCGGAGGCCTCCATCACCTTCGAAAAGCTCTTTCATCATGCCGGCCAGGGCGATCAAGTAGCGCGGGAAATCTGCGACCGTTCTCTGCGAGTCTGGGGGACCGCTCTCGTTGCCCTCGTTCACGCCTATGATCCGGAACTTATCGTCGTGGGGGGTGGCATCATGAAGAGCGCCGACCGGATTCTTCCCTTCCTGCAATCGTATGTCGACCGCCATGCCTGGACGCCTTGGGGAAAAGTGAAGGTGTGTAACGCCGAACTGGGGAACAACGCTGCGCTCTTGGGAGCGATCCCATTGCTGGAAGGCACCGCCGATTTATGACGCCACCGGGCGCCTACGACAAATACCCGACGATTCCCATCTCCTCCTCGGCCGCCGAATGCGCGGTGGGTTGGGAGAGCGTGCTCAAGCGTCTGGGAAGCAAGCAGCCGCGGATACTGTGCGTCGAGTGCTATCCGGGTGTGCTGGTTGAAGAGATTGAGCTGGCCATCGTCAACGCGTTCCAACCTTCCCACGTTTTCCGCTCCTGCGAACTCCTGATGCCTGCCCCGGAACTGGAGCTGATGCTATCCCCAGTTCTCACGACTGATCCGGTGTTTGGCCGAATGAATGGGCTTGGGATCGAGGACTTCATGGATGCGGGCAAGCTGGCACGCGCCCGTGACCAGATCGGGTGGGCCCAGGGTTTGGTGCTCGCGATCGGCGTCGGGGCCGCGCTGCTGGCTCCTGAAGCGGACGTCCTGGTTTACGCTGACCTGGCGCGTTGGGAAATCCAGCAGCGGCAGCGGCGGCACGAGATTCCCAACCTGGGGGCTGACAACCGGCACGAGCGAGCGGCGCTCAAATACAAGCGCGCTTTCTTCGTCGACTGGCGCGCTGCCGACCGGCTGAAGAAAGAGCTTTTCCCACGAATTGACTTTCTCCTGGATACCAACGACCGGAACAGCCCCAAGTTGGTCTCCGGCAAGGCAATCCGCTACGCCCTCGAGAAGGTGGTGAAGCGCCCCTTCCGGGTTGTCCCCTTCTTCGACCCCGGCCCCTGGGGTGGCGAGTGGATGCGCAGAGTGTGTGATCTCCCTCCCGAGGCGCCCAACTATGCCTGGTGTTTTGATTGCGTGCCGGAAGAGAACAGCCTGCGCTTGGGCTGGGGAACCGTCAGCGTGGAGATTCCCTCCCTCAACCTGGTTTTCTTCCACCCCCGAGAACTGCTGGGGGAAGCCGTGCACGCTCGTTTCGGCACGGAATTCCCCATCCGCTTCGACTTCCTGGACACCATGGAGGGCGGAAACCTGTCGCTGCAGGTGCATCCTCTAACCGAATACATCCAGGATAAGTTCGGCATGAACTACACGCAGGATGAGAGTTACTACATCCTGGATGCCAAAGAGGACAGCGTCGTATTCCTGGGGCTGCGGGAACAGGTGGACCCTACGGAGATGGTCCAGGCCCTGGCTCGGGCGCAGCAGGGCCACGGGCCGTTTCCAGAGCAGCGGTATGTGAACCGCTGGCCTGCCCGGAAGCACGACCATTTCCTGATCCCGGCCGGGACGGTGCATTGCTCCGGAAAGAACTGCATGGTGCTGGAGATCAGCGCCACCCCCTACATTTTCACGTTCAAGCTATGGGACTGGAACCGGCTGGATCTGGAGGGGAGACCCAGACCTATCCATCTCGAGCATGGGCGCCGGAACATCCAGTGGGATCGAACCACCGAATGGGTTCGCAAAAACCTGGTGAACCGCGTGCAACCGGTCGCCCAAGCCGAGGGATGGAGCGAAGAGCGCACGGGACTCCACGCGCGGGAATTCATCGAAACTCGCCGCCACTGGTTTACCGGCAGAGTCCCCCACGACACGCAAGGCGGCGTAAACGTTTTGAATCTCGTGGAAGGCCCGGAGGTAGTGGTGGAGAGCCCGGACCGCGCTTTCGACCCCTTCGTGGTGCACTACGCTGAGACTTTTATCGTCCCCGCCGCAGTGGGCCCTTACACGATTTTCCCCACGCAGGGCGGCCGTTGCGCCACGATCAAAGCCTACGTCAGGACAAACCCCTAATGGTGGAATTCGGCCTGGACATTCGAGTTAAACAGCACCCGATGGGTTTCGAGTTCGGACCCGGAGTCTTCGGCCCGGACCCCGAGTACCGCAGTCTCGATTCCATCCGGAAAAGCCTGCACGACCCGGCTTGCGACGGCCCCGATCCGGTGTATGCCATCGTGATGGATGTGGGAAAGGTGGAGCACCGCCAGGAACTCGCCCAGCGCCGACTCCTTTTCGGAGTGGTCACCTATGCCTCGGGGCGGTTGGGGAAAGAGCCGGTGCGCAGCCAGGGCCATGTGCATCGGGTAGCCCTGCACAGCGGTTGGTCTCCGCCAGAGATTTACGAGATTTGGGCAGGCCATGCCGTGGTCTACATGCAGGAGTTCGCCTCCGATGATCCTGGCCGGTGTTTCGCTGTGACCGCGAGCCCCGGCGACGTCGTCGTGGTCCCTCCCGGCTGGGCCCACTCGACTCTGAGCGCCGCGCCCGAAGTCCCCCTTACCTTCGGGGCTTGGTGCGACCGCGACTACGGTTTCGAATATCGGGAGGTAAGAGCGCACGGTGGCCTCGCCTGGTACGCTTCGCTCAACGCGGCTGGCGACATGGAGTGGCACAGGAATGCGAGCTATATTTCGCGGGACTTGTGCATCGGCCCACCCCGCGAGTACCTCGAGTTGGGCCTGGAAATAGGCACGCCCATCTACTCCCAGTTCGAAAAGGATCCCGCGGCGGTCCGCTGGGTATCGGAACCGGCGCTCCTCGCCCAGGCGTGGACAAACTTCACGCCTTGCTACCCTGAAATCCTGATTGGCGCTTCGAGTTAGCGCCGGCCTCCAGAGGTTGTATCAATATTGGAGGTTATCTATATTATTATGTAGATAGTTGTTCCTTATCAGTTGGATGAATTGCGCAG
>PMYF01000754.1 GCA_003171295.1 Acidobacteriota bacterium
TTTTGGCGAATTCGGGCAACACCCCAAAGGATCAAGTGGGGGTGCCATCGGTGACCACGTCACGGCCGAGGCGGAGACGGCATGGTTGTCCGCCACACTAGTTGCCTAGAAACGATCTGTTCCACCGGGGCCTCAATGGCGGCAGCGCTATGCCTCGCGTCTCGGCGTCGTAGCTATTGCTGGATCGGAAGGCTGGAACAACAGAAAAAGCTAATTTAACCGCAGCACAATAAGCTAAATACATCTCGACATAATAAGCTAAAAATGATACAGCTTAATAAGCTAAGAACCACACAGGTCGATCAGCAGATAAAGAGGAAGCACATGACCACGCCGTCAGAAAAGCTCGCACAGTCCCTGGAGGTCTTGAGAAAACTCCAGACGACTGAAGGTGCCGCCGCGATCCGGTCGAAAGACCTGACGCGTACTCATCGAGAGCGCCTGCTCAAAAACGGCTTTCTTGAGGAAATCATAAAAGGCTGGTTCATTCCTAGCCGTCCCGACGAAGTCCGAGGCGAGAGCACAGCATGGTATGCGTCATTCTGGCGCTTTTGCGCCGTCTACCTGGAGAAACGATTTGGCCGCGACTGGTGCCTGTCTCCCGAGCAATCTCTGTCCCTGCATAGCGGCAACTGGACCGTTCCCCGTCAGCTGGTCGTCAGATCTCCCAGGGCTCGCAATAAAGTCACGGCTCTCCCTCATGGCACGTCGCTGCTCGACCTTCGCGCCGCATTGCCAGTGACGGTCGATCGCCAAGGAAAAGACGGCATCCGGGTCTTCTCGCTCGAATCAGCGCTAATCGCGTGCTCGCCCCAATTCTTCGCCCGCAACGCAACGGATGTGCGCGCAACGCTGCCTATGATCCGTGACGCCTCCGGCCTTCTCGCAAGGCTGCTGGAAGGCGGACAGAGCACAGTCGCCGGTCGGCTGGCCGGCGTGTTTCGCAACAGCGGGCGCGACCGCATCGCGAATGATATCGCCGCGACAATGGTGGCGGCGGGCTACACCGTGCGCGAAATCGATCCCTTCGCGGACAAGCCTGCCTTTGCACTGTCTGGCCGCGAACTATCGCCCTACGTCAACCGCATAAAGCTGTTGTGGCAGAAAATGCGCAAGCCGATCATCGAGATTTTCCCGGAAGCGCCGGGACTGCCAGGTGATGTCTACGCCTACATGAAGAGCGTTGCGGACGCATATGTCACCGACGCTTATCACTCCTTGTCCATCGAGGGCTACCGCGTCACGCCCGATCTGATCGAACGGATTCGAAGCGGCACCTGGAATCCAGAAACGAATGAACAAGATCGTGAACAGAAAAACGCGATGGCGGCGCGCGGCTATTGGCAGGCCTATCAGGCGGTGGAGCGCAGTATCGGCAGGATCCTGCGGAACGAAAATCCCGGTCTCGTCGCCGACGAGGATCACGGTATCTGGTATCGGGAGATGTTCGGTCCGAGCGTAACGGCCGGCATCTTGAAACCGGCCGACCTCTCGGGCTACCGCAACGGTCAGGTCTACATCCGCCGATCCATGCATGTTCCTCTCAACTGCGAGGCGGTGCGCGATGCCATGCCCGCGCTGTTTGACTTGCTGCGCGAAGAAACCGAGCCGTCAGTGAGGGTGGTGCTCGGGCATTTCATCTTCGTCTATATCCATCCCTACATGGACGGTAACGGACGCATGGGGCGCTTTCTGTTGAATTCGATGCTGGCAGCGGGCGGTTATCCGTGGACGGTTGTACCAGTGGAAAGCCGCCAGACCTACATGGACGCCCTCGAAAGCGCTAGCGTTCGGGAGGAGATTGCGCCGTTTGCGGCCTTTTTGGCGGGCCTTGTCAAAAAGGGGCTGGAGGGTGAGCCGCTGCCGGCACTGCCGAAAATGGACTGAACAAATGCTTTGGCACCGCCAAGCGACGTCCTTGGTTGAGCGCGAGTTGAATGCAAATAGCGTTATGATTGCCTGGAATGCTGAAGATTGAAAGAGTGAAATGGCGCGGCAAGTGCCCGCGTCATCCCATGTTTGATCCGGAAGCCGACGGGGTCGGCGCCATCAAGGGTGGCTGTCCTCAATGTCAGGAGTTGCTGGTCATTTTCGATAGCCACAGACACACGTTGCAGTTGATGCGCGCCTTTGCGCCGACCCTGACCCAGCGAACAGGGCCATCAGATTCCGGCCCTGAGCGCCAGCAGGATCTGTTTGCTTCCCTTCCCTCCCCAGAGAGCCGCCAAGCCTGACTATCTGGCCCCGTTCATCTCTCGGCAAAGCGCATCATTTTGTCGACCGCTCTCCCTTCGGCCATCACATCGACATCCCGCGTGCCGCGGATTGGGGCGGCAGCATCGTCGGTGATCAGCAATCCCAAGGTCACCCCACCGACGAAGACTACTTCATTCAGCAATGGGCCGAGCTTTGTGGCGGCCTCTTGCAGCAAGGCAAAGTTGGGATCAGGCATTGAGAGCCTTTCCCAGCAACTCGATGGCAAGCACTCGCTCGCGAGTTTCTCCGCCGCGTCGAGGCCATAATGCGTTTTTCATTCTCCAGGCGTTTTTTTGATCGACTACATCTTCCGCCTCGGGTTTCTCTGAGCTACGGTGGCCCAAGAAGCACACAACCAGCCCCGACAAATACCTGGGGTGGCGAAGTGCCAAGTTGGCCACGGCCGCGACTGCCTCAACAACAGAGGCGGCTTAAAGCCGCAGCTTTGGATTTGTTGAAAGGAACCCGTCAAATGCGAAAGCCATCACCTTTCGTGTTCATCTTTCCGCTTTTTCTATCGTTCATACTGCTGCGCGGCCAAGCACAGGGCCAGTCCTGCCCGATCACCATCAAGAGCGTGGAGCCTCGAGCGGTTGTTGTCTCCGCGCCGGCCAATTCCGTTCCTCCCTACCTGAAGATCATCTTCCACAACGACTCCGCGATGACCATCAACCGGGTCGTCTTCGAGGTGCATTTCTCCGGCGCCTTCGGTGAGTTCACCGCAACACACGCGGTCCCCGCCGCGGCGGGTGATTTGAGTGTCTGGTCAGATGCCGCATTCGTCCGGGAGTATGGCGATGCCCTGGATCTTGAAGTGCGCGCCGAAAAGATCGTCTTCTTCAATGGCACAACCTGGCTCGACGATGGCAGCCATACCTGCTCGAAGTTGTTTTCAGCGGCAGCTGCATATCCACATGTACCGAGCCAAACGGTCGTAGTTTCAGGGAATTCTCTGGCCGCGATTCCTGCGTTTACCGTCAAGGGGCAGCAGGTAGCTTACGGAGCCCCTTCGGACCAGGGACGCGAAACAGCCGATCATACCGGCAAAGCGCCCTCCACTCTTCTCGTTCCGGCTGCGGGCAATGCGCCGATCGCTGATGAGGCCGGAGCCCCTATCCAGCCGGCAGTCTTCACGAACATCCATTCCGGCCCGCCACTGACTATCGAGAATGAGGCGTTGGATATTGAGCTTCCCTGGAGTCCGTTTCAGCCGCGCCTGCTTCCCTTAAGAGGGGTTCTAATTTGTCCTGTCGTTGCGGAGTATCTCGATATCGGCGGGGAGGGACGGATTTACTCTGCCATACTCAACCAGAGTGACCAGACGGTCAACAGCGTGCAGGTCACGGTCGTCTCGGGTGAATCCCGGCAGACAATCAAAGACAGCGCAAAACTCCTCCCGGGCGCACGGAGCAAGAAAGCTTGGCAAACCCAGCCAGCATTGTCCGGGGCTGCGGATACTTCCTTGCAGGTGGAGAAGGTTGTTTTCTCCGATGGCAAGAGCTGGTCCAACGCCAGCAGTAGTATGTGCAAAGTCAGTTCGAACCGCCAGACGGCAGCCGACCACAATTCCGTCGCCGCAACTCCAG
>PMYF01000197.1 GCA_003171295.1 Acidobacteriota bacterium
CTGAATCTCGATATCGTCGTGGAAGACACGCTGGTACGGGTGGTGGGGAGCAGTTCAAACTCTGCCAATTGGATTGGCATCGTGGACCTTCCCGACGACCAATATCGGATGGAGCATGGCCTGGTCGTCACGGAGGACACAATCGAAGTTCAGCCCCAGGAACCCGCAGTGGCTCTCGTGGCGGTGAATGGCTTCGAGCAGAGGCTGAAGGACCAGAGGCTTCAGCAGGAAGACCGCCAGAGGATCGAGGCCGAACTGAAGGCCTTCCGGGCCCAGGTTTGTAATGGAGTGACCATNNCCCCAGAGCCAGGAGGACGAGGCGGGTGCTGAGGTGTTCCTGGAAGGGACCTCCGAGCCGCTCGGGTGGATATCAAGCGAGCACCTGCCCCTGGTCAGGAGTGAACTCACGGGGGTGCTGGTCTCGGGCGGCCCGTACACGCTCAAGGTTCTCTGCCCGCTGCCTGAGCAAGGCGCCCAGAGCTGACACAAACCATCATCAAAACATGCGCTCCCGGATTCGATGCTTTCGACGGTCCGGGAGCCGGGAGGAAGTATGCAGAATTTTATGAGGTTGTTCTCTCCGTCGAAGTTATTCCAATTGGTGAACGGACAACTCAGTCGGGAGGATGAAAGTCCTCACCGCCATGATTGCCATGACCCACCACATGCCGCCGGCATGGGATTTCTCGATGACCGATCCCCACCGCGAAGATTGGCTGAGGGTGCAAGGTCAGACCTCTGGAAAGCAACATCCGCTCAGGTGGGGACCCTACTCGCAGGCGAAGACATCCGCCATTTCAGGTCAGCCTCCTCACGATCAGCTCTAAGCCTACTGGGTTGTCTTCGCTTGCTTCGCTGTTATCTGATCGCGCATAGCTTTCATGCGTTCGCGGGCTTTTGCGGTCCGGTTCCGACCCTCGGGTGTCGCGTCAATCAACTTTTCGAGATTGACCGCGAATTGGGGTGCGTAAGCACTGCGGATTTCGCCAAGCAACGGCTCGATTTTGGAGAAGACGCCAATGTGCTCGCCATTGGTACTGATAAAAAGGTCCAGGCCAATGGCACCGTCATTCACGAGCGCTGCGGCCATGTCCCAATAGCTCACCACCATCCGCAAATGACCGCTGTGCTCACCAAACATCGCTTCGGTGAAGTCAGCAATCGATTCCGGATTGAACTCCCGAAAATACCAGTCTCGTGCTTTGCGCATCGTGTCTTCCCTGCGCAGTTCGTACAGTTTCAGGATGAGACCCGCTTCCTCTTGTTTCTTCGCCATAGAAATGCATCCTCCATCTTGGGTTAAGGCCCTTAGCAAAGCTAATGTAGCAAACGCAAGCGCCAATCGTCCAGCCGAGCCTTGACAGCTAGTGCCCCATCACCACGCATGGCCGTCGAAGCGCTAACTATTCCGCTGTGTCAAATCTAAACTTTCACCGCCGGGCCATGACCCGGGAAAGGATGTGCGTATGCCAAAGACCGCTGCAGTAGTCCGACTTCCTGAGGTTCTGAGAAACAGATCGAGCCATCTGGTGAGGCTTGCGGGAAAGATCGATTCCTTTTCCCTTTTACTCCGCGAGACGCGAGAGGGCGAGTTGAAACGCTCGATCGAAGAACAGTTCCACACCATGGTGTTTGCAACCCGCAAGGAAATTCGCAAGTATTGCCCCCGCTATCGCTCTCTGCCGGGCGAAGGGATTTTGGATTTCAATACCGATTGCACTTCCGGCCAACTTGAGCTGGGTGATCTCGGCACCGCTCCGCCACCCAAGCGGGGCAGGCTGTGCGAAACGTGTGGCTTCTTCGCGGGCATTCCCGAGGAGCAAGTTCCTGAAATGACCGCAAGGCCGGCGTCGCAAGACCTCGTGCTTGTGGTCTAAACCCAGCCCATCTATCCGCTGCCCCTTCCTCACCCATAATAAATCTCTCAATACCTTCCGGCCTCTCTCCTCACAGGCCACCTCAACTGTCCAGTGCCGTTGATTATGCCCCCGTGTGCCTTGAGGTGAGGTTCACCGAAATGGAGCCCTCGCAGGTCGCAAAGCGACCAGAAAAGGAGATTCGCCTATGGACGAACCGAACGCTGAGAAACGCACAAGCTTGGAATGTACGAGCATCCCTGGCCGTTCATGGCCGGGTGCCAGTCTCTACAAATCCCTCAAGCTCGGCTGGCACTGGCGCCAGCTGAGGTGGGCCGTTGTGGCCGCCTCCGAAGCTGCGCAAGGCCACGAAGCCAATGGCCTGCCGCCAGGTTCGAGGGAATTCAAAACGCTCTTTAACGAAGTCGCCAGCAAGGTTCAGGAATATTCCACCGAGTCCGGCGATCCTCTCGACACTCTCAAGGCCCGGCTGCCTGCGTTGTGCGCCCTGGAGCGGCTGGCCCATCCCGCTCCCACTGTGCCTCGGAACAAGGCTGGGCTGACACTCGGAATCCTCATCGCCGCGCTTCTGGGGCCAATCGGATTCGGTGCGCTGATCGGTCTTGGATCCGGCATGGCCCATTGGATAGCGCATTTGTTCCGATAAGGAGGTGAGGCATGACCGGAATACTGGAAC